>JBJTQS010000239.1:0-16692 GCA_046075765.1 Bacteroidota bacterium | reverse complement strand
TGCCATTCCAGTAGGTTCCCCTCTGAAAAAATAATTTGATTATGCGATTAGTACAAGCTTGAGCGCTGTTCTTTTATCCGCTCATCCGCAATGTATTCATCGTAAGACATCCGCTTGTCGATTACCCCTTTCGGACCGATTTCAACAATTCGGTTGGCAACCGTTTGTGTCAAACGGTGGTCATGCGAAGTGAACAAAGTCACATGTCGCCACGAAATCAAGGCATCGTTGAAAGCAGTGATCGACTCCAAATCGAGGTGATTGGTTGGCTCATCCAGAATCAGACAATTGGCATTAGTAAGCATCATCCGTGAAACCATGCATCTCACCTTCTCCCCTCCTGAAAGCACAGAAGACTTTTTGAAGGTTTCCTCTCCTGAAAAGAGCATTTTGCCCAAAAAGCCTCGTACGTAGGTTTCATTTTTATCGGCAGAAAACTGACGCAGCCAATCAATCAGGTTGTCTTCGCTTTTGAAAAAAGCGCTATTGTCGTTTGGCAAATATGAATAAGTGATTGTGCTTCCCCACTTGAACTCTCCTGATGTTGGAGATGCTCCACCAGTCAAAACCTCGAAGAGCGCAGTTACTGCCATTTGATTCCTCGAAAGAAATGCAACCTTATCGCCCTTCACCAGATTGAATTCAACATTGGAGAATAGTGGAACTCCATCAACACCATCAACACGCAAACCTTCGGCGGCCAATATCTGGTCGCCGCAATCACGTTCTGCCGTGAATATGATGCCCGGATATTTGCGGTTTGAAGGCTGAATCTCATCAACAACCAATTTTTCCAAAAGCTTTTTCCTGCTGGTTGCTTGTCGCGATTTGGAAGCATTAGCACTGAATCGCTCAATGAATTCCTGAAGCTCTTTTCGTTTGTCCTCGATCTTCTTGTTCTGTTCTGAACGCTGACGCAAAGCCAACTGACTCGATTCATACCAAAATGAGTAGTTACCCGTATAAATGTTGATTTTACTGAAGTCGATATCAGCCACGTGTGTGCAAACCGCATCCAAGAAATGTCGATCGTGCGAAACCACGATCACCGTGTTTTGAAAATCTGCGAGATAATCTTCCAGCCAGGTTACCGTTTCAACATCCAAATCATTCGTAGGCTCATCCAGTAAAAGAATGTCCGGATTTCCAAACAGCGCCTGAGCAAGCAACACTTTTACTTTTTCCTTACCGTTCAATTCTTTCATCAGTAAGTGATGCTTGTCTTCTGCCACTTGCAAGCCGCTCAAAAGTTCCGCAGCATTGCTTTCGGCGTTCCAACCATCCATCTCGGCGAATTTGGATTCCAATTCAGCGGCTCGGTCGCCATCGGCATCCGAGAAATCGGACTTGGCATAAATGGCATCCTTTTCACACATCACCTCCCACAATCGCTTATTGCCCATCAAAACGGTTTGCATGACAGGAAATTCATCGAATGCGAAGTGGTCCTGACTAAGAACGCTCATACGCTCTCCCGGGGTCATAGATACCTGGCCGGTGGTAGGATCGATGGTGCCTGCCAATATTTTCAAAAATGTGGATTTACCGGCGCCATTGGCACCAATGATGCCATAGCAATTGCCTGGCGCAAAGCGAATGTTCACATCTTCGAACAATACCCTTTTGCCATAACGCAGGGAGAGATTGGAAACAGATAACATGTTTTTCTAATTCAGGGGTGCAAAGGTCGTGAAAAGCCTCCTCGCATAAAAGAAAAGGGAGCCACAAATTCGCAGCTCCCCTATATTCATTCCTGTTCTAAAAGTTAAATCAGCGCTTCACAATCCGCTTCACAACCAATTGGCCGCTTTCGGTTGTGAATTTAACCAGGTAGCTGCCTGGTTTCAGGTTTGACAAATCAATTGACTCCACAGATGAGGAAGTTGCGTAAATCAACCTGCCTGGCATATCCACGATTTCGATTTTGGAAATATCTTTTCCGGTGCGATTGTTGATGAAAAGTGTGTTGGAGGTTGGATTCGGAAATACCATCAACAATTTTTCCAAATCAACAGGGGCAGCTTCGGCCAGTGAAGTGGTTTGAGGACCATAAGTAAGATTCAACACGGGTGCCAACTCAGGATCAGCAGAACCGGTGAAAGTCACCATGCCACTTGCACCAGGTGCAGACAGCATGAACTGGGTGTTTGTAGTGTGGGTTATGAATGGAAGCAATGCAGCAGGCACTTCAAGTCGAATCCATCCGCCATCGGCATTGGAGGTGCCGAATTGACAAGGGTTACCGTTGGCGTCTCCAAGAGCTTGGAAATCGGTAGGCTCTATGTTGGCGGAGGCGCCGAAGCTTCCACTCGCAACTTTAAGCACCATATTAGAGCCAATTGGGTTAGTGCCGGTGAGCGATTCACGACGCAGGAAAATTGTGGCAGCAGAAACACCTGTGTCGGGCATGGTTGTAGTGTTAAACGTAAGAACCGATGCATAATCGTCACCGCTGCTGTTACCCACCATCAACGAGGAAGAAACCAAACCTTGGGCAGAAACCGAGCCATCGGATGCCCCCCCTGCAGCAATCAGGAATTGATCATCCATCAAAGCCTTTTGATAAAATTTGCGAGTATGATATCCTACAAATTGTTCGAATGATGCTGGAGAAAGGTGGAAGCAATCTTTGAAAATCACATAATTACGCATAGCGTTTTTGGGGGAAGGGTAATCGGGGTATCCTAGAGGAAGTGGAGCAGTAAAAGCCGGATAGGATGCATTGGGTGTGATGGTTAACGGGGTTGCTTGACCAAATGCGTATTGAATCAATCCGGTGGCATTCACAAAATCAATTTGTGGATCGTTGTCTGCGATTGCAGCCATTTCCGTACTGTAGTAATTCAAAATGCCGTTTATCTGTGTGAAATTAGGCTGACCCATACCATTCCATGTTCCATAGAAGGGATGTGAACTTTGGAAAGGCGCTTGGTCGCCGATGATTTCACCAAAGTTGGGATAGGCATAACCGCTCCATAGGATGCGAATTCCTGGTCTAACACTTTTGATGAAGTCCATGATAAAAACCAATCTTGCACTTACCGAATCCAGCAGAGAGTCTGTCTTGGCCTGGGACCAGTTTTTATTCCATTGTCCCAATACATCGTTACCACCAAGGCTGATGTGAACGAAATCAATTGTAGGACGGGCGAGCAGTTGCGTTTGAATTTCGGTCAACCTCGCAGGCTGGATGAAGTCAACTGTTTCCGTCCCGTTTTCCGACAAAACCGAATTGGTATAAAACTTATAATTGGAATGACCCCATTTTGTGAAGGCGATATTGATGGAATTATCGGTTCCCATCATGGCGGCCCAACTGTCGCCCATTAACAATACCCTTTCAACAGGGGTTTCGGCACATTGCGACCAAGCAAGATTGGTAGACAGTAAAGTGCTAATAAATAATAACAGTAATGATTTTTTCATTTTTCTGGCTTTTTGCCAAATTTATAAAAATTGTTCGTTAATACAGTTTAACCACATAATTGACATCCATCATATAAAAATACCGCAAATACATCCATTTTTGGCGCGGTTAAGATTTCTACAAAAATGAAAAAAAACGGGATGTTTCGTTTAATGATATTCTTGTTGATAGTGTCATCCGCACAAGCACAAAAATCGAATATTGCTCAGGCGCCCTATGATACGGCCAAAGTTTATCGCGTTGAGCTTACCGAAGGTTTGGAAATGGTAGGGCAATATGTTACCCACGACTCTACAACTTTTGTTTTAAGGACCAAGCAAATTTCACGAGTTGAGATTCCTTTCAAAGGTATTTCGGTTTTGGAAGAGGTTCCGGCCTCGAACTTTCGAAACGGAGTTTACTGGTTTAGGAACCCGCATGCCACCAGGTATTTTTTCGCTCCTTCGGCTTTCAATCTAAAAAAGGGAGAAGGGTACTATCAAAACGCCTATCTATTCTTTAACTCCTTCAATGTAGGACTAACCGACAATATTTCCATCGGTGGAGGTATTGAAATGCTTAGCCTATTTGGATCATTAGCGTCTGATGGCGAGTTCGGGCCGATCTTTTTCATAACACCAAAGCTGAGTTTCAAGGCTACTGATCAATTTCGATACGGACTGGGGGTTTACTACATTAATGTGCCAAGCCTATTCTCTGATAATGAGAGAACCGGGGCTGGCATAACCTATGCTATGGGAACGATCGGAGATGAGAACAGAAACCTTACCGTTGGAGGAGGGTTGGCGTTTGCTCGTCAAGAATTTTCAAAGGACCCGATTTTCACTGTTTGTGGCTTGACAAGGATTTCTAAACGCACTGCGCTGCTGAGTGAAAACTGGCTGCTTTTAAACAATAATAATCTGGAAGCTGTTTATAGTTATGGGATCAGGTTCTTTGGAGAAAAGATGGCCGTGGATCTAGGATTTATCAATAACCCTGAAATCGCTCAAGCAATCATTGTTGGCATTCCTTATGTTGACTTCACAGTTAAGTTTTAGCCGTTTACCACATTACTTTTATTAAAATATATTGATTTTCAATGATTTTTTATGAATTATTCGATATTCGCCAAAAAATTCTTGCATAAATCCATCCCCTTAATTATCAATTGTATAAATTCGTAGTCCCTAAAAACATTTATTATGAAAAAGTCTCTACTCGTTCTTAGCCTTTCGGCTTTCGTTTTAGCCTCCCTAGATGGGGTTGCTCAAAACAACAGTAACATCCAACTGATGCCAGATGTAAATGATGTTTGCAAGTCAACCACCCTTTACATTAGCATTCCAGGTAATTCATTGAATCCAACCTCTTACCTTTGGAATACAGGGGAAACCACTCCTACTATTACTGCAAATTCATCCGGGACTTATACAGTTACGATTACCGGTTTCACAGGCGGTAACAATAGGCCAAGAACAGTTGTGTTATCCAAAGCATACAACGTAAAGCCAAGGCCGGCCATTATTCCAATAACAGATACTTGGGTTTGCAAAGACGAAACCGTACAGTTGCAGGCAGAGAACGGCTACGATTCATACCAATGGGTTGATGGAACTGCTGGAACACTTTTTTCAAAGACATTCAATCTTGCTGGCGGCACTCCTCAGCTGGATACCTTGACTGTTAGCTACACATCCACTATTACTGGTGTTTGTACTGTTACTTCCGAATCGGTTGTAATCCGTGGCGTTCGCAAACCAAAAGGTGTTGGACAATTCTTTTGCGGCCGAACCAATCTCAATCTGAACGACTCAGTTCCTGCAGGACTGGTTTTGGAATACCTCTACCCTGTTAGTTACGATATGGAGTTCACTGATTTGAGCGATCCAACAAACGTAATCTACTACGTAACTCAGCCTGGTCAACTTAAGGCACCTCTTAACATTCTAGAAGCAGGTAAATCGTATTCTGTTAGAACACGTCCTTTGATTAACACATGGACCTTCTGCTACGGTGACGCTTGCACCATTGGAATTGCCTCTGGAAATCGTCTCATGGGCCAATCTGCCATCTCCATCAAAACCTACCTTGTAATGGATGTTTCTGGACGCATTTTAGTCGAGCAAAAAGCAGAGTTCTTCGACCGCAACTGGGTTCGCAATTTCCCTGGACAAGTATTCATCATTTCTGAGACAAATGATTTAGGAGAAGTTAATGTGACTCGCGAGTTCATCAATCTTTGATTAGTTTGATTGCAATTATAAAAAGGCGGCTTATTGCCGCCTTTTTTATTTTTATAAGATTGACTAAAGTGATACCAGCTTGATCATCCATACTTGTTTCCAGCCCTTTTGCTCAAATTATCCGCCTTAGGCGGAAACCTGTGACCCTCCTAAAATAAAAAACCCCGAAGAATTTCCGGGGTGATTTTCTGTGGGAGCAACAGGGTTCGAACCTGTGACCCTCTGCTTGTAAGGCAGATGCTCTGAACCAGCTGAGCTATGCTCCCAAATGGATTGCAAATTTAGATAAACTATGCGCGCTATGCAAATTCATCCAATTCATTTTTAAATCTGTAATTCAATTAGTTGCATATTGATCTTGAATACTCCAAGATCATGGGTGCTAATTCTGTCGTATAACTATCCTTGAGACAAATCAAATAATATTGCTGATACTTGTAATAAAGAACCTTGAAAAATCATTAAACTATGAGTCGAGGTGCAAGTCCAATTTACGCTATCTTCAATTAATCAAATTTTACCAGCTGTTTTGACTTTCCGCAACATTCCAATTGTTACCTTTTTGATTTTCGCCTTATCAGGCAATGGTTTTGCCACAGACATAGCAATTCATGTAAAACCAATAACCTCATCAAGTTCTTCAGGAAAAAATCAAGCGTTCGAAGTAAAAACACTTAGATTTTATCTTTCTGAAATCACCTATTTGAAGGATGGTGATACGGTTTGGACAGAACCTGAAGGGTACCGACTATTAGACATAGCAGATTCTGCGACATTCAATATTTCCTCTTATGTTCCAGATGGAGTGTTTTTTGATGCTATTAAATTCAGGCTCGGTGTTGATAGTGTTAGTAGCTCTACGGGAGCACACACAGGTGCGCTTGACCCCGCCAACGGCATGTATTGGGCATGGCACACGGGATATGTTAATTTAAAAATAGAAGGCACCTGCGATGCATGCCCTTCACCCAAAAAAGATTTTGAATTTCACATAGGAGGTTTTCAAAGCCCATTTAACGCCGAAAGAGTCATCAATTTGAAGACTTCAAACCATAATATTGAAATATCTTTTGACATTGACAGTTTGCTCAATGAAGCCTTTTCGTCTAACCAATTTAGAATCATGACACCTGGTGCCGCTGCCATGCGTATGGCAGATGACGCTGCAAAATCCTTTTACATCAAACCATGAAAAGGATACTTTTTTTCTTTGTGTTATTGGTTTTCGGTTTCCGCGCAAGCGATGAAATCAAAATGAGTCAGCCAAAAGGTTGGCCCGAACCAGAGATAAATTACTCGCTCAATAGTCAGCAAATCCAATTGGGAAGGATGCTGTTTTATGATCCTGTTTTATCGGCTGATGGAATGGTATCTTGTGCTTCATGCCATTCGCCTTACAATGCCTTTGCCCACACCGACCACGCGTTGAGTCATGGAATAAGAGATCAGATTGGCACACGCAATGCACCGGCGTTGATGAACCTAGCATGGAGAAAAGATTTCATGTGGGATGGATCCATAAAATCACTGAATGAACAAATTGCTTTCCCTATCAACCATCCACTAGAGATGGGCTCTTCATTAGATTCAACGCCACAGAAACTAATTAATGTTGGAGGTTATACAAACGCTTTTGAAAAAGCGTTTGGTGATCCAAAAATTTCAACTTTCAGAATCACATCTTCTATTTCCCAATTCATTTTATCCTTGATGAGCGCTAGCTCCAAGTACGACAAAGTTCTTAACGGACAAACGCTATTCAACTCGCAGGAATCAAAAGGATATGCGCTTTTCAAGAAGAATTGTTCAGGTTGCCATTCAGAACCATTGTTAACCACCAATGGATTTGGACGGAACAATTTGCCTATAAATTCAGATTTGAATGACGAAGGAAGATATGCCATAACCAAGGACGCTAACGACTACCTGAATTTTCGCATCCCCACTTTACGTAATATCGAGCATACATACCCATACATGCATGATGGTCGATTTAAATCGCTTTGGCAGGTTATGGACCACTATAATACTGCAGGAGCATTAACACTTCCTGATGGCCGTGTTCAAGAACCGATAGTTTTGAAAGAGAATGAAAAAGTTGACCTCATGGCATTTCTGCTTACACTAACAGACAAAGATTTCCTTTTCAATCCTGATTATGGATATCCTACCAAATTATTTCAAGAAAAAAATAATCAAACACTAAATAAACTAAAATGAAAAAGTTGATTGCCATTATCTCACTTAGTCTACCCTTTGCCTTGTATGCACAAGGACCTGAAGTAACTTCGTGGCTATTCAATACAACAGGAGTCAAAGCAAGCCACTTTGTGCAAGGGAATTCAAATGCAATACAAGACAACGATTCTGCGAATGTGCAATCTTCACTTTACTCCAACAATTGGGTTTATGTGCGAACAAAAGGATTACCCTCATACACCACAGGTCCGTTCTTGGATGGCAACCCTTCTCTGGCAACCAATCAAAATGCGATTTTCAAAATCTCACGAAATCCTGTGCAGAATACAGGAACGCCAACTGCTACAACTGGAGGTAATATCGGTATTTTCATTAACGGCGTAGCACTATTTGATTATCGAGATGGTGTGGCTTGGAATAGTTCTACCAATTCGCTTTGTGGAGGGCCGGGAAATCCACCTTGTCCTGGCGGACCTACTGCGACCCAGGCTTGGAATCGCGATGCCATTCCAGCGGAGAGAGTAGGTTTTGACTGTTCGAAGGGCCATCCCGCCATGGGCAACTACCATCACCATCAAAATCCAAGTGCATTTAAATTGGATTTGAATGTCATATCCACCATTTGCAATTTGTATGATGCCGACGGCTTGTACAGCATCGACAGCACACAGCATTCGCCATTGATAGGATATGCCTATGATGGATTCCCCATTTATGGTGCTTATGGATACTATGATGTGAATGGAACAGGTGGCATTGAACGCATGAAATCAGGTTATCATCTGCGAAATATCACGGTAAGAAACACGAGCCCTACCGGTCAAACAGTTTCTGCCGGCCCTAATGTTGGCACTACATATCCTTTAGGTTATTTCAGAGAGGATTATGAATTCATAGCAGGTTCAACACCCGACGTTTTAGATGAGCACAACGGGCGTTTTTGTGTAACTCCTGAATATCCAAACGGAACATATGCCTACTTTTCAACGGTTGATGCAAACTGGAACTCCGCTTATCCTTATGTTGTTGGACCAACATTCTATGGAACAAAAACCGGAGCCAAAGTTACATCCATTACCGAACCAGTAACACAGTACAATCCCAGTACAAGCGGTATTGCAAGTCCTTCATTAAATGAAGATGCTGTTCAAGTATTCCCAAACCCAACAGCTGAATTCATCGCAGTACAAATCCCGGGATTGAATCGAACCGTAACCACTATCGAACTTTTGGATTTGTCGGGCAGGATTGTGCAAAGCGCAGTTATTAACCCGGGCTCTACCATTTCTTGGATCGACATCCGAACATTATATGCAGGAAGCTATGTTGTCAGAATCGTTTCAGGCATTGACGTGATCTCTAAAACGGTAGTTGTACAACGGTGACACTGTTCAAAATTTGTTTTGGATTCAATATATTGAAAATGGGATGATCGAAACCAAGTAAAACCGAGTTGAGAGTTTGTCTGTAAAAAATATTTTCAGAATGAAATTAAATATGAGAAAAAGTAAGACCCCTTTTGCAGCATTAGTTATTATAATTTGCATGCTGCTAAATCACCAAGACAGTCGATCACAATCTCTCTACTTCCCACCCATAGGAAACCCCCAATGGGATACCATATCACCCAATACATTGGGTTGGTGCCAAAGCGATATCGATTCTCTTTACCAATTTCTCGATGTTAATAACACCAAAGCCTTCATTCTACTGAAGGACGGCAAAATCGTATTGGAAAACTACTTCGGAGGATTCGCACAAAACGATCCTTGGTATTGGGCTTCGGCTGGTAAGACCATAACATCGTTCATGACCGGGATTGCGCAACAAGAGGGCTTCCTGGATATAACAGACACCACATCAAGCTACATTGGTACTGGATGGACTGCATGCCCGCAAGCAAAAGAGGAAAAAATCACCATCCGAAATCAACTTACCATGACTTCGGGACTCGACGATGGGGTTCCCGATCCATATTGTACATTGGACACTTGCTTGATTTACTTGGCAGATGCAGGCACAAGGTGGGCCTACCATAATGGGCCTTACACGCTGTTAGATCAAGTCATTTCATCAGCCACAGGCGCAACCCTTAACAGCTATACAAACCAAAAACTATTGACACAAACCGGCATGTCGGGCGCCTTTTTACCTAATGGATACAACAATGTATTCTATAGCAATGCCCGAAGCATGGCCAGGTTTGGATTGTTGATACTGAATCGCGGAAATTGGAATGGCAACTCGATAATGTCAGACACCACCTACTTCAACCAAATGGTCAACACATCCCAGTCACTGAATCCCAGTTATGGTTATTTGTGGTGGTTAAATGGGAAGTCGGGGTATATGGTTCCTGGAGTACAATTCCTATTCAACGGATACTTCAATACAGATGCCCCAGCAGACATGTTTGCTGCTTTGGGCAGTAATGGACAAATGATCAATATTGTTCCGTCTCAAAACATGGTATGGATCCGGATGGGCAACAGTCCGTCAACCGTACAAGTTCCTTACTTGCTGAACAATGAGATATGGAAAAAGATAAATTTGTTGCCCTGCAATGTCGGCATCCCAGCAGAACCGAATTCACATAACCCAAAGGCTCACTTCAATGTATTTGATGGAGAAATTGAGCTTGTATCCGTAAAAGCACCACTGTATCTTAGGATACATGACAGCAAAGGAAATATCACAGGCATATCAGAAAACCGTCGAACGATAACTATCCGTGGCTTAACGAATGGGGTTTACTTAGCTGAGGCATTCTTTTCCGATGGCACCAGGTTGATAAAAAAAATCCTAGTCTCAGGGGATTGACTTTGACCAAAGGTTAATCATTAACTTTGGGTCATGTACAACAGTGCTACTCTTAAAATCAGCCTGATTTTGCTAACCATTATGGTAAGCATGAAGCCTCTGACAGTTAAGGCTCAAAAAATCGAGACCTCTGCCGATGCGCTCGATGATTTCTCGCTTGGCTACACCCAGATCATTGGATTCACTGAATCAGGTTTTTTCATCCTAACCAGTAACAACGGCTATGATGTTAGCGGAGAGCGTGTCGGCTTCAAAAGCCCCAAGTACAAGCTTGGCTTCGCAGGAAATGACTTGAAACTCCTGTGGGAAAAGCCCATCGAGCCCAAAGTAGAAAACGGCATTATAAGAATGATTTCCCAAGCAGATGACAAAATCGTTTTGCTGTCAAGTTCATGGAATAAGTCGAAATCCACTTTGACTATCAACAGTTATTACATCGACGAAAAAGGGAATTCAAATGGAGATGGAACCACCATGTCTAATATTGAATTTCAAAAAGAACCATACTTTTTCGGTTCATCATCTAGCCTTCACAAGGAAGCTTTTGCCATTTATGCTGCTGCTGAAGTAGAATCGGGAGTTCAGATTTCAGTTGTGGTTTTCGATAATGAACAGCGTGTATTGTCTCAAAATAATGAACTGATTCGACAACCTTCACGAAATTTCAGCGTCGAAGATTTTGCAGTATCCGACTCCGGTGATATTTCTTTTCTTGGTCTCAGATCTGAAAAGGTAAAGGCACTTTCTGCCAAGCGAGAAATCAGTTGGTTTGCGTATCTTTTTCGAAATGATGAATTATTGGAGAAGGCGATCGGTAGAGGATTAGAAATGCCTCATGCACACTTAGCCATTGATGAGTTTAGGAACGAGGCGGTTTTTACCGGGTTTTATTCCGACAAACAATCATATATTGGAGCAGGAATTTTGTATGGCAGAATGGGTTTGTCAGAAGATACTGCGATTCAAATCAAAAACGTAACGATAGATGCCTCGCAGAATTTACGCTTAAAGGGTGCCCGAAACAATGGAGAATCGGGCGGCTTAGCTGGTTTCCCAATTCGAAAAACAATTCCCAGAGGCGATGGTGGAGTTGCCATAATTACAGAATCGGCCTACACCACTGAATACTCGTATTTCGATTCATTCAGTCAAACCTACACGCGAAGGCTTGAATATAATTTCGGCGATATTGTTGTTTTCACTTTGAACAATGGAGGTAGTCTACAATGGAGCGCTTCAGTAAGCAAAGAACAATCTTCTATGGATGATGGAGGGATATTCTCTTCTTATTGTATGTTGGTTGGCAGCCACAAGCTCGATTTCCTTTTCTCTGAACCCATCAGTAGGAAAGCGAAGGTTCTGCGTGGAACCGTTTCGCACCAAGGGGTTCCCGAAAAGGTGATACCTATCCAGCTTCCAGAAGGAACACTGCTATTGTCGGAAGGGGGGAAACAAGTTTCTGAAAACAGTTTGGTCATTCCTGCACTCATCAAGCGCAAGTTGCATCTGATACGATTTTCGAACCCATAATGCCATCAAATGAACATGGTTCGAATAACCATCGCTTTCCTGAAACATTTTTTTGCATCCGTAAACGAACATGGTGTGCATTCGCCATTCCTGTATAAATTGCTCATAGAAGGCATATACAATCAAAAAAAACTTCTGGAAACCGAAGCCATTGAACGTATTCGAAAAAATCTGAAATCAGACCATACTAAAATCCAGGTAACTGACCTAGGAGCCGGAAGTGTAGTTGATGGTAAAGCTAAAACTCGATCCATTTCTTTCATTTGCCAATCGTTTGCCAAAAATCCAAAATTATGTGGTGTACTACATCGCATCACAAAACATCTACAGCCAAATAACATATTGGAACTAGGAACGTCCCTTGGAATAAGCACCATGTATCTCTCCGCTGCTAACCCAAGCGCTAAAGTCATTACCGTTGAAGGTTGCCCCAAAACTGCTGCACATGCAAGGGATAACTTCTCAAAATTAGGTTTGGAAAATATCGAATCCCTTGTGGGCGACTTTGACGATCAGTTGCCTTCGGTTTTGAATCGAACAAACAGCCTGGGATTGGTTTATATAGACGGAAACCATACCTATGAAGCTACAGTGAGGTACTTCCACACACTACTTCCAAAATGCGGCAATGAAACATGCATTATTTTCGATGATATACATTGGTCGGCAGGAATGGAAAATGCTTGGAAGGAGATATCCAACAATTCTAGAGTAACCATGTCGGTTGATTTATTCTATTTCGGGATTGTTTTTTTTGATTCACGCCTATCCAAAGAGCATTTCAAAATCAGGATTTAACGGGTCTAGTTAATCATGGGTTAAACTTTCCCATGCCATTGGTGGTTTGTTAACCTGAAGCGTTGTATTTATATACCTTTACCCCATGGAACCATTGATTGTATTGAAAGACATTTCCCGCCGTTATACGGTCGGTTCCGAAGTCATCTATGCGCTTCGTTCGGTTACCACCACCATTTACAAGAACGAGTACGTGGCATTGATGGGATCTTCGGGCTCCGGGAAATCTACGCTCATGAATATCTTAGGCTGCCTGGATACCCCTTCTGGCGGCGAATATACCCTCAGAGGCATCCGCGTAAGCGAAATGTCGGACAACCAACTGGCGGAAATCCGGAACAAAGAAATTGGTTTTGTGTTTCAAACGTTCAATCTTCTACCCCGCTCCACTGCATTAGAGAATGTGGCTCTTCCATTAGTGTATGCCGGCATCGGTAAGGAAGATCGCGATCAACGTGCATTAAAATCCTTGCAAGATGTTGGATTAGGCGACCGTGTAAAGCACCGTCCTAATGAATTGTCGGGCGGGCAACGCCAAAGGGTCGCTGTAGCCCGTGCCTTGGTAAACAGCCCTGCAATCATTTTGGCTGATGAACCTACCGGTAATTTAGATTCGAAAACCTCAGCGGAAATCATGATGCTCTTTGAGGAAATTCATCGCAAAGGCAACACCATCATCGTTGTTACACACGAGGAGGATATTGCCCGACATGCACATCGAATAATTCGTTTAAGAGATGGCCTGATCGAGTCTGACCTTCCCAACGACCGCATCACCCGCGCATCATTGCAAAAAGAACCAGCCTGAAAGTTATGCGTATATATACCAAAACAGGCGACAAAGGAGAAACATCGCTTATTGGAGGCACAAGGGTGCCCAAACATCATCTGAGAATTGAAACTTACGGCACGGTGGATGAATTGAATTCATTCATCGGCATGGTTCGCGATTTGAATAATGATGATTCGCGGATTTACCATGTTCTCGGAGAAATACAAGACCGACTTTTCACAATTGGCTCTCATCTTGCCGCAGACCCTGAAAAATCGAGGATGAAACTTCCCGAAATTACCGAAGATGATATCCAGCAACTGGAAACCGAAATTGATTTCATGAATGAAGCATTACCCGAACTAACCTCATTCATTTTACCTGGTGGCCATCCGAACTCCTCCTGGTGTCATTTGGCACGATGTGTATGTCGGAGGTGTGAGCGGTTAGTAAGCCAATTGTCTGATTCCGTGTCTGTTAATCCCATTATTTTACCTTACTTAAACCGTTTGTCTGACTATCTTTTTGTGCTTTCGAGATTTACACTCAAAAATTGCAATTCTACCGAAGTCCTCTGGAAACCAAGGGATTAACTTTTGCAATTGAATTGCATTTTGGGATGCTGTTTCCTTATTTTTGCTAACCTTTTCAAAAAATCACATTTTCTAACCGAATAAAAAATTACACTATGTACTGGACCCTCGAGCTAGCATCACATTTGGAGGATGCCCCTTGGCCTGCCACCAAAGACGAACTAATAGACTTTGCAATACGTTCCGGAGCCCCGTTGGAAGTTATTGAAAACCTTCAGGAATTAGAAGACGAAGGCGAGGCTTATGAAAGCATCGAAGAAATTTGGCCCGACTATCCCACTAAGGACGAT
Source organism: Bacteroidota bacterium (assembly GCA_046075765.1). Classification (GTDB taxonomy): domain Bacteria; phylum Bacteroidota; class Bacteroidia; order AKYH767-A; family OLB10; genus JALRAP01. Next base: position 2,038 of record JBJTQS010000239.1, on the reverse strand, counting down.
TTCTTCTTCAATGAGGATGAATACTGATTTATAGAAATAAAAAAATCCGGAGTTTTCACTCCGGATTTTTTTTCTGCTTTTATCTGATTGATTAATTCAGCACGATCTTTCCGTTCTTAACAGAGTTATCGTTGCCACGAACCTCATACAGGTAAACTCCATTTTGCAATCCTTCACGATCGAATGTGAAAGAACCAGCGGAGAGGTTATCATATGAGCGAACCATATTGCCAACCATGTCATAAACCACGAAAGAGAATTCCTCGTTAATAGTACCACTGATAGATATAGTGGCCTTGGATGAAACAGGGTTGGGGTATACGCTTACATTACGACCAGACTCAACTTCACTTACACCAGTAACAATAGAACCAACTGCAAGGAAAGGAAGACCTTGTGGAGTGAGTGTTCCGCCATCGGTCAAATCAACCCAATTGGTGTAATTTGCGTTTGCAGGATCGTTAATGTACTGTTTTGCATTACCAGTAGTGGTGTTTCCAGCTCCGAGATTGACTGGGGGCGCCCAAGGACCAGATGTAGCTGAACCATCAGTTTGCCAATCTACCCAATAGGTGCCAGCTGTAAGCGTGGTTCCTATTACAGTTGCATTTCGCATTACAGGACGTGCAACACACGTTGCGGGAGCGCAAGTGGTACTTGTGAAATCACCTGTACGATATGTACCAGACCATTCAGAAGTAATCATTACATTAGTAGTTGAATCACCAAAAACCAAGGTGCTACTGCCGCCAGGTGTGCCATTCCAAATACGGACGTTAACTGCTGTAATGGTAGAAGTGTTTCCAGAGTTGGTTTGATAAGCATAAAAGACCAATGAATCAATTGTCCATGTTTCGCCTGCAGGCACAATGATGTCTTCAGCAACGCGGTATCCAGATGCAAAAGCGTGTCCAGCGCCATATGTGGTGAAACCATCGTGTAAAGTGGAGGCATTTGCTCCGCCTGAGCCCCCACCTGCAAGGTCAAATACGGGACCGCTATCATAAATAACGGATTGGGCCATCAAACCACCACAAAGAATAGTAGCGGCAATTGTGAGTAAGGTTTTTTTCATGTAGTAGGTTGGTTTAAGAGTTTAACAGATTGCAATTTTATTAAAATAATGCGAAACAACCAACCTGGAAATGAACTACATTTTGAATAGTTTTCACAATGGTCCTGTAGCAGGATCATAGTCGCGCAAGATGTGCCTAAGCTTTTTACGTGCGTTATGAATGCGGATTTTAACAGTTCCCAAAGGTACTTGCATGTGGTTAGCGATTTCATCGTACCTATAGCCCTTAAAAGCCAGTTCGAATGGCACCCTGAGGTTTTTGGATAATGATGAAATGGCCCTCGTTATTTCCTTCATGATCATCTTACGTTCTCCCTTATTATGATCACGACCAGGGTGTGAGTTGATGTAGTATTGCGTTTCGGTATCATCGGAAACAATCAAACCCGACGACTGCCGTCTATATTGGTTGATGAAAATGTTTTTCATGATGGTATAAAGCCAAGCCTTCATGTTGGTGCCTTCGCGGAACTTATCGCGGTTGTAAAAGGCCTTGGTGATCGTTTCTTGGGTCAAATCCGCAGCATTTTCAGAATCCCGAGTCAACTTCAATGCAAAATTCTTGAGTGGTTGGTACAACCGACTTACCCTTGAGTTGAATTCCATCTGTGTCATGTCTGAAATCAGTTTTAAGTGAGCAGCTTGAAAGAAATACTTCTTTTCAAAGTGCAAGTTTATCTGACCAAAATGAAAATAAGATGAATTCTAAATAAGGTTGTAAAACCCTATTTATCAACAGCTAAGCAGCCGTTGGGATAGCACCCGGGTTGATTCTTGGAAATGGTGGAAAAGCCGGGCAACTCACTGGAAAATTAGAGGTTGGTAATGACTCGATTCTGAAGGGAATGGAGTGCATATTAAGTTGGAAGGATACTTCCTGAGTTGAATTCTCCCTAAACGTCGTTAAACGCTCAAAAACATGGAGTTGTGTTGGCGGGTGATTAAAGGTAACTACCTCATTGA
>JBJTQS010000238.1:0-9141 GCA_046075765.1 Bacteroidota bacterium | reverse complement strand
GTGGGCAGATATTCATCAATCCAGAAAAACATGCCGCTGCTTGTTGCGGGACTTCTTTTTTTTCTTGCGATGCTTTCTAAAGAAAATGCAATTACCTTATTGGCTGTTGCTCCATTGTACGCTTATTTCACCGGCAAGCTTACGAACAAACAAATTGCTATAGGAACCATTCCATTCGTATTGTCTGTTTGCTTGTATCTTTTTATTCGTTGGCAAGTTTTAGGTGATACCGGAAAACCTGAGGCGCTTCAGCTTGTAAATAACTCGTTGGTTGGTGCAACAGATTGGCTCACGCGCTTTGCGAGTGCCGTGGCTATTTTAGGTCGCTATTTGTGGTTGATGGTTATTCCTCACCCCTTATCGTTCGATTACTCTTTCAACCAGATTGCCTTGTCGAAAATCGGCTCTCCGCAGTTTTTGGTTTCTTTCGCTATACTGGTTGGGCTCTTTCTTTACGCAATTAAATCGCTCAGGAATCGTGAGCTTATCGGTTTCGGAATTCTGTTTTTATTCATCACCCTTTCGTTGGTTTCAAATGTATTCCTGCTGATTGAATCCACCATGGCCGAGCGTTTCATGTACATGCCATCTGTGGGATTCCTGATTATGCTTTGTGCGTTCTTATCGCGAGTTACCAAAGTGAATCCAAAAAAGGAAGTCGTTACGTTTGCAGATCATTTCCGCAGTAATAGGTTGTTCGCCTCCATAGTGCTAGTGTTGGTTGTTGCTTATTCCGTCAAAGCTGTTGACCGCAATGCCGATTGGAAAGACAATTATACTTTGCTGACACAGGATGTGAAAACTTGTCCAAAAAGCGCGCGCATTCGCTATGCGTATGGCAGTGCTATACTTTTCGAAAAAGCTTTGAAAGAAAAGGATCCGGTAACGAAGTCAAACTATCTCGACCAAGCCGTGATTCATTTGTCGAGAGGGGTTGAGATTTTGCCTGAATATTCGGAAGCCTGGCGGCATTTAGGAATCGCCTACAAGGAGCAGGAAAACTATCCTGCCGCAGTAGCAGCCCTGGAGAAAGCACGCAGCTACAAGGATTTTGATGCGGCCGACATGTTTGCTACATCAGGACTTTGTTATGGAAAAGTGGGGCGTTACCCAGAGGCGCTGGCCGACTTAAATCGGGCTTTAGTGATGAATCCTGATGATCCCGAATCGAACAACAACAAAGGCTTGTATCTTTTCGAAAGCGGTATGATTGATAGTTCCATAATTTATTTTGACAGAGCGATTGCCTTGAAAAGCGATTTCCATCAAGCGTATTACAATAAGGGAAACACTTTTGCCAGCAAGGGTAATTATATCGAAGCCTTGCGCCTTTATGCAAAAGCCCTTGAAATCAATCCGAGCAGTGTTGATGCTTTGATGAATAGTGGCAACTGCTATGCAGTGATGAATCAACTTCCACAGGCTTTAGAGTTTTTCAAACGAGTTGAAAAACTGGAACCCAATAATCCGAAGATGCTCATGAATATGGGAATCACTTATAAAAACATGGGACAGGAATCCTTGGCAAATTCCTACCTTTCACGCACCGCTGCGCCCACTAAATGAAAAAATCCCATCTGATTGCATCTATCTTGTTTATCGTATCATTGACTGGTTGCGTGGAACCCATCCGACAGGATTCTTCTTACTTCAACTGCAAAAAATACTTCGTGGCTCTGGCCGACTCATTACAGCAAAGCGAAGTGGGATTGGATAAAACCATCTACACCGATTATGGGAAAGAGCAGAAAAACATAGATGCACCAATTTGGAAAACTGAGCTCTCGCCTTTCATTGAAATCGACATCAACAAGCCTGCTTTAAAAGGGACGTATAAAATCCGAGAGGAAAATAGACCAGATTCCGGATCAGTGGTTCTATATGAAGCCTTGGAAGAAAACGCAACGGTTCGTAAGTTACATGTTGAATATGACTCGCAAAAAAATGTGACAGGGGTATGGGCTGTGACTGCAACAAGCAATCCTTATCACGCATCCACCGACACATTGATTTATCTCTCGAATGGAACTTATGAGATCCATGCGTCCAGCGATCCTGCTTTGGGTCGCAGGATTGCGTTCGACCTTTATGGGAAGATAACCGCAAACAAATAATTACTTGAAATGATAGGCATCACCACCTCAATAAAATTAGCCATAGGTATTTGGCGCGCATACCTGGTTACTCCAGGAGGCGAATTGCCTTTTATGATGGAAATTTCTAAAAACGACTCGGCCTATGTATTCTTTATTGCGAACGGTCCTGAAAAGATGGTGCTTGATGAGGTTCGCATGGAGGGCGATTCTGTATTTGTACGCTTTCCCGTTTATGAATCTGAATTGCGGTTGAAGGTTGTAAAAGCAAGCGAGTTGGAAGGGAATTATATCAACCTCACGCGTACCACCAATGCAGCCATTCCGATGCGTGCCTTTTACAATGCCGGACCAAGATTTTACGTTCGAAGCAAGGAGCCGTCTAAGAGTGCGGATGGTAGATGGTCGGTGATGTTTGGTGGCGGCACTAAAGACAGCTCATTTGCCGTTGGTGTATTCAAGCAGGATGGCAGCATTGTAAATGGTACGTTTTTAACCGCATCCGGTGATTATCGTTATTTGGAGGGTGTGGTGGATGGTGACAGTTTATTCCTTTCAGCATTCGATGGGGTTTTTGTTTATCTTATCAAAGCGAAAGTGCGTTCGAATACATTGGAAGGTGTTTTTTACTCGGGGACGCACCGACAAATCGGTTTTACAGGTTTCCGAGATGAGCAGGCGGCACTTCCTGATCCCACCAAGGTAACCAAGTACAAACATAGCGACCAAGCATTCGTGTTACGGTTTCCCGATACGGATAGTATCATGGTTGACTTGAAAGATGAACGGTTCAAAGGCAAGCCTGTAATCATTCAAATATTAGGTTCTTGGTGTCCTAATTGTTTGGATGAATCGGAGTTCCTTCAAGGTTACTATTCACGCAACCGCGAGCGTGGCGTAGAAATCATCGGATTGTCTTTTGAAAAAACTGACGACTTTAAACGTGCAGCCAATAACGTAAAGAGATTGAAATCAAGGCTAGGCATCACCTATACCATGCTGGTTTGTGCCAATCGGGACAAACTGCAATCGGTGTTGCCTGGCCTCGACAACTTCCGTGCGTTTCCTACAAGTATCTATCTTGACAAGAACCATCGCGTTCGTAAAATATACTCGGGATTTTCGGGCAAAGCCACCGGAGCTGAATTTGAACGTTTCAAGGATGATTTTTCGATGTTCATGGATAAATTGTTGTCGGAGCCTTGAGCGACTTAAATCGCTCTTGCACGATGTGGGTTTATTTCGTAGGTTTACCCACCACGAACACACAAACCCATGCTTAAACGGTTATTATTCTTAGTAACTCTTTGTCTGCCATTTACAGGTTTGGCACAATGCACCACCACCAACGCCACTTCATGCCAATGTCTCACTCCGGGCTCAACCAATTGCGACCTACTACCCGATATCATTGCGGCCAGACCGCCCTTGTTGGTGTCGGGCACCAGTGGAGTAATAGAATATTCGCAGACCGGTAACGGAGCTGAAAACGGACGATTGAGGATTTCGGTATCCACCCCGAACATCGGTCGTGGTCCGTTGGAGATTCGCACAACCTCCACCTATATCTGCGGCACAGACACCATCACGGGAACGGCTCCAACCACTTGTCCCAACACTGGATTACCACCTCGACAACTCATCAAGCAACGCATTTATCATAAGACGGGTAGTGCTATGAGCTACTATGATCGTGATGCAGGCTCTATGACCTATCATCCCACACATGGACACATGCACGTGGATGATTGGGGTGTATTCACTTTGCGTACGCAATCAAATGACCCGAACCCGCTGAATTGGCCTATCGTTGGAAATGGGGCAAAATTGGCTTTTTGCTTAATGGATTATGGCTCATGTTCCACTTACAATGGACATTGTGTTGATTCCCTAGGCAACACGCTTACCAGCACCAACTTTCCGAATTTCGGTCTGGGAGGCGGCTCCTACAATTGCTCTCCTACCGTACAAGGGATCTCATCCGGTTACACCGACATTTATTACCAGAGCTTGAGCGGCATGTATATCACAATTCCTCCAGGGACTTGCAATGGCCAATATTACATAGTGGTACAATTGGACCCTTACAACTATTTTCTTGAAGAGAAAGAAACCAACAACGTAATTGTTGTGCCATATACGCTGACTCAGCAGGGTGGAATAACTCCAACCGTTACCGCATCGGGAAGCACTACAATCTGTACGGGTGGCAGCGTTATCCTTACTTCCTCAACGGCATCCAGCTACTTATGGTCTAACGGCGACACAACACAATCCATCAGTGTTTCGCAGCAGGGCGTTTATACGGTTACCACGAATCCGACCTCGGCTTGTCCGATTGCATCGGCTCCAATGTCCGTTACTGAACTACAGATGCCTGTTACAGCATCGGTAACTGATTCGGTGATTTGCTCAGGAGAAACAGTCTCATTGAATGCAACGGTCACCAATCCACCTACCACTGTTGTGCAAACCACTTTCTCAAACAACAACACGTATGCTATTCCCGATAATAATCCGAATGGTGTTTACTCCCCCATCACTGTAAGTGGCATCAACCCATCCACACTTAGTACAGGTATAGTTGTGTATGCTACGGTGAACATCACCCACACGTATGATGGCGACTTGGTTTTGTATCTGATTTCCCCTTCGGGAACTTCTGTGATGCTCAGTAACCGCCGTGGAGGTAGTGGTGACAATTTCACAAATACGGTGTTCACGATGTCCGCAAAGACATCAAGAAGTGCGGGTGCGGCTCCTTTCAATGGCAATTTCATTCCTGATGGAAATATTTCGAATTATACGGGGAATGCGAACGGGACATGGCAGCTACGGGCTGTGGATGCGGCTGGGACCGACGTGGGTAACATCACATCTTGGACATTGACCTTGAAAAACACGGTGCCATCATCCCTGCAATACACATGGAGTTCGAATCCAACAGGGTTTTCTGCTTACACTGCTTCTACCAACATCTCTCCATCCGCATCAGGAACCTACTTAGTACATGTTACCGATGCGGCCAACGGTTGTTCTGGATCTGATTCTGTTTTCGTGCAAGTAGATGCCACTCCATCCGCACCCTACCCACTCAATGGTCCTGCATTGGCATGTGTTGGAACAACACTGAATTACTATGTGAACAACAATCCGAATATCAGTTACTACAATTGGACGGTACCTGCTGGAACCACGATTGTATCCGGACAAGGAACGAACTCGATTCAAGTGAGTTTCTCATCGAGCTTCACTTCAGGTACCGTGTGTGTAACGGCTAAGCGCGGCGACTGTGTTTCTCCTCCAAGATGTAAGACCGTAACCAAGCATACTGCTATCAGACCGGGATTGATACAAGGCGAGCTGAGTGGTCATTGTATGACCTCTTCGGCGGCAGTAAGTGTGGTTCCCGTAAGTTATGCTGTTTCTTATCAATGGACACCACCATCGGGAATGACCGTCACATCGGGACAAGGTACAAATGCCATTACATTCTCGACAGCTTCGGGATTCACTTCGGGATCGCTATGCGTGACTTCCAACAATGGTTGTATGAATAGTACTTCACGCTGCGCGACCGTATACGCAACACCTGCAAAGCCAACCATAACAGGGCCTACAAGTGTTTGCGCTAACCAAACCAATGTTGCATACACTTCAACAACGAGCGCAGGTGCTACCTATTATAAGTGGACTGGTCCGAGTGGATCATCTATATCTGGTGGTCAAGGCACTACTGCTGGTGTTTTAAATTTCAGTTCTACTGCAGGCAATGTTTCGTGTGCCGCCAAAAATGCTTGTGGTATTAGGGGCACAACCTACTATGCTGTAGCGATGCCGTGCCGTATTGAAGACTCCATTACTTCGCTGGAGGTTGATGTGCAACCGAATCCCACCTCGGGAATCACTATGTTGGAATTGACTGGTGGAGCTATGTTGAATACTCGTGTGACCTTGTATGACCTTTTGGGCCGCGAGAAAATGCAAAAAGAGATGGATCCGAGTGTAAGTAGGCAAGTATCTCTTGATCTGTCTTCATTCCCTAAAGGCATTTATCTGCTGGAGGTGAACAATGGGGCTGAAAACAAAACCATTCGAATTGTAGTAGAATGATTTTATCAAGGCTCACCCTGATTGTATGTTGTTTATTGAGTGCCACAATAGGCATGTCGCAATCGGCATGGACTTTTTTCAATACTGTTAATTCGCCGCTTCCTGAAAATTCGGTGCGTTGCATTACATCCGCTCCGAGTGGCGCTGTGTGGATTGGCACCGATTACGGACTGGCCTCTTATGATGGCGGCGTTTGGACTGTTTACAACACGATGAATTCAGGGATCCCTGATAACTCTATTCGCTCTCTCTTGATTGATGGGAATTTTATTTGGGTTGGCACATTCATGGGTGGCTTGGCTCGATTTGATGGTACAACTTGGAACACTTACAACACACTCAACTCTTTCATACCGGATGATTTCGTGAGGTCGCTTGCACGCGATACTGCTGGAAATATATGGGTAGGCACCATTGGCGGTCTAGGGCTTTTTGATGGTACTAATTGGACCATATTCAATATGAACAACACGCCTTTGCTATCGAACAACATCAGTGGGCTTTGGAGTGATTCCAGTGGCACGATCGTTGGCACTATCAATGGTGGTGTAGGCTTCTATAACAATGGCATTTGGCAACATTTCACCATTTGGAATTCCAACTTACCCGACAACTCCAGCCTTGGTGTAATGCGTGATACAGCTGGTGTTCCCTGGTTTTCCACTCCAGCTAATGGTCTTAGTGCATACGTAGGCGGCATACAATTTTTGACTTTCAGCACTATTTCATCCGGCATTGCATCCAATAGTACAACGTGTTTAGCGTACAGGCCGCAGAGCGATGAAATCTGGCTCGGCTCAAGCGATGAAGGACTCATCCGCAAGAGCGGAATTAATTTCACGAGCTATGGAACCTCTAACGCTACATTACCTGATGATGTGGTGCAATGCGTGCATGTTGATGGGCAAGGAATTGTTTGGGCAGGCATGCAAACGGGTGGTGTTGTGAAGTTGGATCCTGATTTATTATTGGGCCTGGCAAATATTGAAAGCACATACCATGCATTTGTATATCCGAATCCTACCACCGATTTCTTGCATATCAATTTAGAATCCATCGAGGCGGCTGAAATTATCGTGTTTGATGGCATTGGAGCGAAAGTGAAAGAGAACCTTTATAAATCGCCCTCGCAACAAATAACCATTGACGTTTCAAATCTGATGGCGGGTCGCTATCAAATATTGATAAGACAAGGAGGACACACCTCCTCTGTTGGTTTTATGAAAACGGCCTATTAATTATAGCGCTTCTTCCAGAGATCGTTGAACGACTCGCGAGCAGGTTCTTGCATTTTACGCAGGCCATTGCTCGATTTGAAAAATAACTCATCCAAGAAGTATCTGCGCGGTTTCAGTGTTTTCCACTTGGGGCTATCGCGCTTAATCATGGCGTTTCGCCACAAGGTGAAGAAAATCCTTTCAGCGGAAAATGCTGTTTCCTGTTCCGCCTTTTTACGACGGTTGTCGAGCAGGAGCTTATTGAAATTGATATTGACTGGGCACTGTTCCGTATCGGCGCCACTGAGTGTTGAGAGGTCGCTGAAGAAACCGTGGCTCTTCATGCCGTTCAAAACGGGTTCCACAACTGTGGCAGGAGGACCCATGCGTGTAGAGTGATACGTTTGTCCACCGATGACTGAGTACACAGGGTCGGCATATTGGCAGGCGCCACATCGGATACAAGACATCACGCCGCGTTGGACCTCGTCGGCAATCACATCCGTACGCCCATTGTCGATGAGCACCACGATCATCTGCTCAGGTCCGTCCACTTCATCCGCTCTGCGCGGACCCCAGAGAATAGAATTGTATGAAGTAACCTGTTGGCCTGTGCCGTAGGTAGCCAGTAAAGGCCACATGGTTTGTAGGTCTTTGACCGAGGGCAATACCTTATCGATTCCCGCCAACACGATATGAATCTTGGAGCGCGAAGCGGCAAGCATCACATTGCCCTCGTTTTCAGTGATGGCAACTGCGCCTTCGTCGGCCAGCAGGAAATTGGCCCCAGTGATACCGATATCGGGTGCCAGGTATTTTTCGCGAATATGGTCGGCGGCACGCAGCGAAAGCTCGATGGCTTGTGCCGAATTGGTTTGAATGCCCACCTTGTTGAATAGGTAGCGCACCTCTTCCGGACTTTTGTGGAGAGCGGGCATCACCATGTGTGATGGTTCTTCCTTAGCGAGCTGAAGAATGAACTGTCCGAGGTCGGTTTCGGTCCAACTAACACCAGCCGTTTGCATGGCATGACCTAATCCGATTTCATCTGCGGTTAGCGACTTGGACTTGACCACCACTTTGGCTTGAGCTTTCTGGATGATGGCATTGATTTCGGCACAAGCCTCGGCCGCGTCGCGGGCCCAAATGACTTTACCGCCCGATTTGATGAAAGTGGACTCGAATTGAATTAGGTATTTCTCGAGGTCGTTGATAGACTTCCAGCGGATATGTGCGGCGCGGCGGCGTGCCGCCTCAAGATCGGTGAATTGCTTGAGGGCTTCGCCAAACGACTTTTTATAGTTCCGACGGGCATGGTCGATATGGCCGTGCAGCTCTGCATCATTGATACGAGATGCTGTTTCTTTCAGAAAGGTTTCGTAGAAAGCGGTCTCCGACATATTTGAAAGCAAAGTTACCCCAATGTTAAACCGCTAAGGAATGAGCCTGTTGGTTAAGTTTTAACACACATTTCAACAATCCGTATGGGAGGATTGGTGCGGACGACGGTTTAAAAAGTAACAGTAACAGCTTGCCCTGAGCCTGTCGAAGGGTGGCAGTACCAGTAGCAGTAGGCAGCGGCGGGGGGCGGTTTTAAAAGTAGCAGTGGCAGTACCAGTGGCAGTAGGCAGCGGCGGTAGTCCGATAGCTATCGGACGGTGGCGGGAGCGGGAGGCGGGAGCGGGAGGCGGGAGGCGGATGATGTCACTTGTTACTTG
>JBJTQS010000237.1:0-4553 GCA_046075765.1 Bacteroidota bacterium | reverse complement strand
GTCTCCTGCCTTGTTGAGGCTTTTCCGTTGCATGAACCAATCGTGTAACCAACTCAAAAGGATATGAAAGATCGAATTTCAACGGTACTTGTCGACCAGCATTATGATTTCGCCAATAGCTTCAGGTCGATTATGGCGTTGCATTGTCCGGAGCTTGAAATTCTGGCCGTTGCTCGAACTGCCAATGAAGGTCTCGACTTAATAAAGGAATACAAGCCACAAGTGGTGTTCTTGGATTTCAATCTGGATGGCGATTCCGCGTCCGATTTACTGGACTGTTTTCCCGATAGGGACTTTTCATTCATCGCTTTAGCCCATGCTCCTGATATGAAAATAAAAGCGCTTAAGCAGGGTGCGCTTGAGTATCTCCTCAAGCCGTTGAATATAGAATCGTTGGTTGGTTTGGCTGATAAGATCAAGATGGCCCGCGAAAGCCACACCATGAGCCAGGTGAATGACAAATTAACCAGCATCGCACTATCACATGCAGGAGGGTTTTCGGTGGTGGAGCTGAATGAAATCGCCCGCTTGCAGGCCGATGACAACTACACAAAAGTTTTTACGGAGGATGGTAAGAGGTATATGGTTTCAAAACCCTTGAAGGATTTTGAACGCCGTTTGCCGGAAGATGTATTTGTTCGTCCACATAAATCCCACATGATTAACATGTTTTTCCTGAAGCGTTTTTTGAATGAGGATGGCGGCGTTGCCGTGCTGAAAGACGGCACCAAAATCCCCATTTCTAAGCGGAAAATGTCGCATTTCATGGCAGCGGTAAAAAGGTTTTCTTTGGTGATCAGGAAGTGACCCTATAGGAATGTTTATATTTGTCGGCGATGGATTCACCGTGAAATCCAATCATCGATGAGCATGCAATCTGTTTTCAAGCGTTGGTTACCCGTTAGCGTACGGTATTTACTGGCAGTGGTATTTTTTTCCACCCTTATTTTCGCATTACTCAGACTTTCATTCATCACTGTAAATGGCATGAATGAGCTCGATTCAGACAATTCTGTTTTGTACAATACCTTCCTTCTGGGATGGAAATTCGACATGGTGGTTTTATCCTACCTGTTGGCGTTACCCATCTTGATTTTCTTGATGCATTATCTATGGCAATCTAAAAGCAAAGCTCCAACCAAGGCGATTTCTTATCTGGTGTCTTTTGGTATGGCCATTGCTTGCTTTGCAGCGATTGCCGATATCCCCTACTTCGATTTTTTCAAGAACAGGCTCACGGAAGACGCGCTTCAATGGATGGGCACACCTGGAACGGTTATACACATGATAGCCTCTAATCCTTCCCATCTGTTTTTTTTGATTTTGGCTTTGTTATTATGTGTGTTTACAGGATGGTTCTTTCATGTGTTGGCTAAAAGGATGATCGTGGATGTTGACTGGCGTTCGGAATTCAAACATGTTGGCAAGGCCGCTGCTTTAGCTGTCTTTTTGGTTTCAGGTTTCATTTGTTTCCTTGGCATGCGAGGAAAGTTGACCCACCCGATTCGTCCAGGCGATGCTTTCCATTGCGATAATGCCTTCTTGAATCAAGCCACTTTGAATCCCGTGTTTACTTTCATGAAGAGTTTTTCTTACAAGGTAAGGTTGATGGATGACCAGGAGGCGCTGGCTAAGGCTCATTCCGCTTTGGGCTTAGCTGAGTTTAATTATTCTACAGGAGTAAATCCGTTTTATCGCACCGTTGAGACATCCAAAGCAGATTTGAACAAACCGAATGTGGTGTTGGTATTGATGGAAGGAATGGGTGCGAGATTCATGGGCGCATTTGGAAATGGCAAAGGCATGACACCTGAGCTCGACAACATCGCCAATAAATCGTTGTTGTTCGAAAACGCATACAGCGCGGGTATCCATACCAACAACGGCGTTTTCTCTACGCTATACGGTTATCCCGCATTGAAACGCATCCGCCCCATGAGCACGGTTCCTACACGGAAATTCACAGGGTTGCCGTACGCATTGAAGGAGCAAGGCTATCGGAATTATTTTTTCTGTTCGCACAATAGGGAGTTCGACAACTTGGGGAATTTCATTCCTGCCAACCATTTCGACCGATTGTACACACAGGAGGATTTTCCAGCGGCTGCATCTATCGGGCCTTACGGTGTACCGGATGGCTACCTGTTCGATCGGCTGTTGATGCATCTGGACACCATCACCGCAAAGGGCCCAATCTTTACAACGGTGTTAACAGCTTCCAATCACGATCCGTATGTGATTCCTTCGGATTTTAAATCCGTTTTTTCCAATAAGGAGTATGACGCCATTCACTATGCCGATTTTGCTATTGGAAAGTTCATGCGCGAGGCATCTCAAAAGCCTTGGTATGCCAATACTGTTTTTGTATTTGTCGCCGACCATGGTCGCGTGTATGGCGAAGAGCCTTACGATTTACAGCAATCATTCAGCCACATCCCTGTAATCATGCATTACCCTAAACAAATCCCACCAGCACGAGATGCACGGTTCATTGGTCAGGTGGATATCTTTCCCACATTGATGGGTCTTCTAAGATTGGGTTATGAAAACAACACACTTGGCGTGGATGTCATCAAGCAGCCGCGCCCTGCAATATATTTTTCGCAAGACGACAAACTGGGATGTGTCAATGGGCAATGGCTATACGTTTATCGTTTTGGTGGCAATGAAACGTTGTACGAATACCGCAATGGGTCTTCGATTGATTATGCATCCAAACAACCTGAAGCCATGAAACTTTTGAGGGATTATGCTTTATCGCAGACACAATCGGCGGGCTACGTGATTTCCTCCAATCTTACTGCGCCTCGCAAGTAAAAATCCACTTGTTGATTTATTGTTTGTCGAGGTGGATTTAATTTTCCAACTATCGTACTCTCAAACGCCTTCCTTTGCGGATGCTTTTGTCGTCTTTGATGCTATTCAGTCGCTTTAAGGCCGAAATCGATGTCTTATATTTCCTGGCTATGATGGCCAGCGTTTCGCCTTCTTTCACCACATGGTATTTTGCCGGAACGGCGCTGTTACTATGCAATGATACAGGTTGCATGTTAAGCAGTGAGTCGTTGGCGCATGGACAAAATCGCTTTTGCTGAATCATTGTAAAGCCGAGGTCGGGGTAGGGAGTAAAGGATTGAATGGATTTTTTAACATGTGAATACCCATCGTATAGTCCATCGGTATTCATCTCCCAATAACGCAAAGCCTGCTTGTTTGTATATCCGCAAAACTGCATTAAAGTAAATGCAGCCAATCTGCCGCTTTGATGCCATCCATTCCAACAGTGAGCATATACCATTCCAGGACTTTCCTCGTTGGCACGCGCCTGCAAGTCTTTGAAAAAACTGTAAACCATTGCCGAATCGAGTACGGGTTGGCAAGAATAATCCAGTCCGGTTTGTTTGATCGAATCCAACATTTCCTGGGTATATTGCTCCACGAAATTCTTACGATACAGATATACCACTTTGTCGAACCCTTGTTGGTGAAGCTGTTCCAAAGTTGTTGGAAGCAGTGGGTTCATAAACGATTCGGGATGGTTGTTTCCTCCGCGGTATAACAGGTTCTTCAATACTACTCGAATGTTGCGACAACCATTCAGGTCTTCGAATCCTTTGCCTTTGTTGTTTACCAATTTCGTTTGGATGGAATCAAGTCCGAACTTATCGGGAATGCAATATGGCTGTGCCGACAATCCGTTCGCGCATAAAAGCAGTATCGAAATGAAAAGCGCCGTGCCTGTTCTTTTTTTAGAGCGAAGCAGGTAGAAACAGGAAGCGAGTAAAAACATGGAAGCGGGAATATGCCAATTGGAGCCTGTGGTATTTTGACTTATGGGAGCAATCAATTCCGGTTCATGTGGATTTAAAGGATTTACTCGACCGTGGTAAGTCCAAGATTCTGTAGTGTTGTTACGAGTAGCCAAAATGATCTCACGGTATTCGTAAAGCGAATCAGGACAATAAATATTGATTTTATCTATGATGTGTTCGTTGTTATCCAACATGAACCAAGTGCCTCCTCTGAGGTCAAATCCGGTCAAGGAGTCCATCAGCATGATAGGTTCTTTCATCACCAACTTAACAGCTCGTTCAGGATCGTTGGTGAACCAGCAAGCGAATCCCGATGGAATATTGCACTTAGGCAGTTCGGTTTTTTCCGTAACGCCGTTTTTCACCAACTTAATTCCCTCTGTAGACAATGAATCGAACGAGTTGTTGAATATCCTGAATAGGAAAAACCGTTCCTTTCTGGATTCGCGAACGGCCCAGGCATCACAGAATACAAATCCTTTGTTCGGAGATTCGTTTCGTCTCTTGTAAACGGCCTCAATGTTCAAGCTATCAGACGGGGTTACCAGTATTTTACTCGATGATGTCGAATCGTTTGTCCAACGCTCAAAAACATATTCGTAATTCAATTCGGTGGCTTCCACGGATATTTTTATTTCAGGGAAAAATTTGCAGGAAACCTTATCAAAAAGCCAAGTAGTGTTCGATAAACGAATATTCAGTACTCCATCAAGGTTGTTGCTGATGTTGATTTTGACAGGC
>JBJTQS010000236.1:0-3198 GCA_046075765.1 Bacteroidota bacterium | reverse complement strand
TGCGCGACCTGTTGCAATGCAGCGGTGTCACGCTTATTTATTTTGGTTCCTGTGCCCGCCATTAACTCTCCGAAGTTCGGTTTGAACAACGACACACCTGTGTAGTTTCCAAAGTTGCGAAACTTGGGATCTACTGTAACGGGTATATTTTTGGTTTTAGCTAGCGCAGTAACTGCATCGATAAGCGGTTTGGATATGATGCCTTTGTCGTAGTCCTCGAAAATGATCACATCCGGGTTTTCGCGGTTTATTGTTTCGAGGCAGTGCGCTACAAACAGTTTTCGGGTAATGTCGGAAAGGTCGGTTGCAATTTCATCATCAATGCGAAGCAGCTGGTGGTTATTACCGATCACGCGTGTTTTAACGGTGGTTCTGCGCTCGTTCGATAATAACATGCCAGAATAGCCGATCTCACGATCGCGAAGCATATCCATAAACTCATGGCCTCGCATATCATCACCCGTAACCGAACATAAAACAGCTTGCGCTCCGAGGGCCTTCAAATTAACGGCTACATTGGCTGCGCCTCCTGGCCGACTTTCGCGCTTGACGATGTTGACTACCGGAACGGGTGCCTCGGGAGAAATACGATCGACACGGCCGAACATGTATTCATCGGTCATCACATCTCCAATCACCAGAGCTTTCTTGCCGCTGAATGCTTGGAGGATGTTTTTCATTTTTTCCTTTTGGGCCAAGTGTGAATTAATATATGATTAACGCAGTTTTCCGAGACTATTGGTGATGCGTTCCATTGCTTTCTTCAGCAAATCATCGGAAGTAGCATACGAGATACGAATGCAACGGTCGTCGCCGAATGCCTCTCCAGTTACCACAGCTACTTGGGCATCCTTCAGCAGGTACATACTCAGGTCGTTGGGGTTTTGTATGACTGTAGATCCATCAGTTTTGCCAAAAAATCCTGATACATCGGGGAAGACATAGAAGGCACCCATCGGCACATTCACTTTCAAACCGGGTATGTTCCGAAGCGCATCTACCACCAAATCGCGTCTGCGTTTGTAAGTTTCGCACATCTCTTTGAAGAATCCACCATCAGATCGCAAAGCGGCCAAAGCAGCCTTTTGAGAAATGGAGCTGGCTCCCGAAGTGAATTGTCCCTGCATCTTATCGCAAGCCTTGGCAATCCATGTCGGCGCGCCTATGTAACCAATACGCCATCCCGTCATGGCATATCCCTTTGATACGCCGTTGATGATGATTACTCGTTCTTTTATAAATGGAAATGCTGCTATGCTGGCATGTTGTCCGCCGAAGTTGATGTGCTCATAGATTTCATCCGAAACGATGTAAAGCTCATCATGCCTCGACACTACCTGAGCAATGCCTTCCAGTTCTTGAGATGTATAAACGGTGCCAGATGGGTTACATGGTGATGAAAAAATGAGCATCCTCGTTTTGGGAGTGATGGCTGCTTCCAATTGTTCGGGAGTAACCTTGTAATCGTTTTCAACTGTGGTGGTGATGAACACAGGAACACCACCTGCCAATTTGATGATTTGGGAATAGCTCACCCAATACGGCGCAGGAACGATAACCTCATCTCCCGGATTGATCAAACATAGCACCACATTGGCGATGGATTGCTTGGCACCGGTTGACACCACAATCTGGTCGGGAGTAAAATCCAAACCATTTTCATTTTTGAATTTGTCGCAAATGGCTTGTTTCAAATCTAAAAATCCGGCGATGGGGGAGTACTTGGTAAAGCCATCATCAATGGCCTTTTTAGCTCCTTCGCGGATGACTTCAGGTGTTACGAAATCGGGTTCTCCCAGGCTTAGGCTGATGATATCCAACCCTTGGGCCTGCAGTTCGCGGCTCAATTGAGCCATAGCAATTGTTTGTGATTCAGTTAATTGCTCTATTCTCTCAGCAAGTCTTGGCATGCGCTCTAATGAAATTCGGCACAAAACTAATGTAATAAGGCATACAAGCCTATTTTTTAGCTATAAATATTTGATAGTCAGTATTTAGCCAATTGTCTGTCAATTCCGATATTTGCATAAAAAGTAATTCCCATTATGGATATTTCACAAGATATAACGATGCTGCTGTTTGCTATCGTGCCAGGACTCTTGGTTTTCCTCACAGCGTATTTTATGATTAAGCGATTTATTGACAACGAGCAGCGAATGAAATTTGCGGATATCAAGGCCTCAATGAAAAAGGATTTACTTCCATTGCGGCTACAAGCATACGAGCGCATCGTGCTTTTTCTTGAACGAGTATCTCCCAACAATCTGCTGAACCGCGTATATGAAACTGACATGTCGGTTGCTGATTTTCATCGTGCACTTTTGTTGACTATCCGCACCGAATACGAGCACAACATTACGCAGCAAGTGTATATGACCAATTCCGTTTGGAATGTAGTGAAGAATGGTAGGGATGAATTGGTGAAAACCATCAACCTTGCTTACGGAGAATGCAATGCAGATGCTCCTGGATTGGAGCTCAGCAAAAAGATTTTTGAAGTGATGGTTCGCAAGAACGAGTTTCCCATCCAAAGCGCCCTCGACCAAGTTAAAAACGAAGCACACCAGTTGTTCTGATCCCATATCATGTCTGAAGAAAAAAACAGGGAAGCTCGGTTCTCTACCGACTCTGGAATCAATATTGATCGAATTTACAAGCAGGACGGAGGTGAAGACTCAGGCGATTATCCTTTCACGCGTGGTGTTCAAAACGATATGTATCGCTCCAAGTTGTGGACCATGCGACAGTATGCAGGTTTCAGCACGGCGGAGGAGTCTAACCAACGATATCGCTATCTGCTGTCTCAAGGAACTACCGGATTGAGTGTTGCTTTTGATCTTCCAACTCAAATCGGTTACGATTCTGACCATGCATTGTCGGAGGGAGAAGTGGGCAAGGCTGGAGTGGCAATAGATTCTTTGAAAGATATGGAGGTGTTGTTCAGCGGCATTGAGTTGGAGAAGATCACCACCTCCATGACAATCAACGCTACTGCTTCCACATTGCTTTGCATGTATATCGCTTTAGCGAAGAAGCAGGGCGCCTCACTCGACAAGATTTCGGGCACCATACAAAACGACATCCTCAAGGAGTACGCTGCGCGCGGAACTTACATCTATCCGCCATCGCCATCGATGCGTATCATCACCGACATTTTCGAGTATTGCTCCAAGGAGGTTCCGAAGTGGAACACCATCT
>JBJTQS010000235.1:0-9484 GCA_046075765.1 Bacteroidota bacterium | reverse complement strand
GCTGATTTGATATAGTTTTTCATGGCTAAGTGCTTCTTGGCAATTGATATGTTTATTTCTTTCCCGAATATTTTTATATCACTTCCTAAGGATAATAAATCCATTTCTTGGCTTCTGCCCATCATTCAGATCAAGAATGTAGTAATAAGTACCGGATGGCACCTTTTTGCCATAATTGATGCCTGAGACATTGCATTCACCCGTCCAATTGTTTTTGTAATCCTTGGCCTTGTAAATGAGGTTGCCCCATCTATTGTAGATATAAAGTATGTTCCCGGGATAATTTTCAATGCCTTCGATCTCATACCCATCGTTCACACCATCACCATTAGGAGAAAATCCTGTAGGTATAAGCATGGTATCACAAACAACAGCAACTTCAACGCTCATGGTAGTCTTGCAACCAAAGTCGTCTGTAACCAACACGCTGTAGGTCGTGGTTTCTCGAGGATTCACTATCGGACTGCTTGAGTTGGGGTCATTGATGTAAATGGCAGGGCTCCATTGATATGTTACACCTCCAGTGGCAATAAGCTCTACGGTTTCCGGTGGACATATTATCTGGTTACTGCTTATTGAAGCGCCAATCAAAGACCTGACCGCAATATCAACAGAATCGGACATTATAATGCCACATACGGAATTTACTTCACACTTGTAGAAACCTTGTGCATAGGTAACAAATGTGTTGTTTATTGCTCCGGCTATTGGAGAACTGTTGTAATACCATTGATATGTTGCAGGCACTGAGACACTCACAGATAACACTGCTGAGTCACCAACACAAATCTCATCAGAAGTGATTTGAACCAAAAGGAACGAATTATTGACGATTACGAAATCACTAATTGCTGTACAACCATTTGCATCGGTAATTGTAACCGTATAGGTTGCAGAAGGCAGATTGTTCAGATTCTGAGTAGTTGAACCTGTGCTCCACTGATATGCATATGGTATAGTTCCGCCACTTGGAAAAATGGTAATGTCGCCTCCTACACTGTTAATACAATCCGCAACCGTGGTAGAACCAGTAACTGTTAACTGCGCAGCAGGCTGGGTAAGTTGTAAACTTTGTGCAGAAGTACATCCATTGGCATCAGTGACCGTTATGGTGTAAGTGCCTGCTTGAATATTTGATAGGTCCTCAATTGTGGAACCATTGCTCCAACCGTATTGATATGGGGCCGTTCCACCAATAACATTCAAGTCGATAGTACCAGTGCTGTCGCCGTAACATGCGATATTCTGAGTGGATGAGGTTTGAATAGTTAAGGAGTCCAAAGGTTGTGATATAATTGCAGTAAGTGCTGCCGTACAACCATTGGCGTCAGTAATACTTACAGTATAACTTCCAGCAGTCAATCCTGCCAAATCCTCGGTAATAGCTCCGTTGCTCCAACTAAATGAATAAGGAGATGTTCCGCCTGTTGTTGACAAATCAATTGTTCCATCACTTCCGGCGAAGCAATTAACCTGCTGAGATGAGGTAAGGTTTGCCAATAAGGAGTCCTGCGGTTGTGAAATAGATACCGAAGCGGAATCCTGACATCCATTCTGGTCTATAATCAAAACCGTGTAAACACCAGCAGATAAACCAGCTAAGTCTTCAGTGGTTGATCCATTGCTCCAAGAATAAACATAAGGCAATGTTCCTCCATTAACCGTCAAATCTATACTTCCATCGTTTCCATTGAAACAATTTACCTGCTGCGTAACGGATGCAGTGTTGCTTAGCGCATTTTGAGGTTGAATTATAGCCTGGGAAACACTTTGAGTACAACCATTAGCATCTGTAATGATGCAATTATACAATCCTGCAGCAAGGTTAACGAGGTCTTGGGTTAAACCACCATTGTCCCAATTGTACGTATAAGGCGCAGTCCCACCGAGAATATCCAAGTCTATCGAGCCATCCCCTCCTCCATTACAAGAAACATTAGTTGATGAGTTTACAATTGCCGACAATGGACTTGCGGGCTGACCAATATTAATCGTGTTAGTTGCAGTACATCCATTGGCATCAGCAATAGTTACGGAGTATGTGCCAGCTATTAGACCGGAAATATTGTTTCCTGAATCGCCATTGCTCCATACATAACCATAAGGAGCAGTACCTCCGTTACCTGACACTGAAATCGAACCGTCTGCACCTGCGAAACATGAAACGCTTTGATTGGATATAACGGAAGTTGTCAGCGCTGCTACCGGTTGTCCGACAGATGACGATGCAGAAGTCGTACAACCATTGGCGTCTGTTATTGTCAATGTATATGTTCCTGCGGACAGAGCAGTAGCGTCAGAATTCGAGGTGCCATTGCTCCATGAGTATGAATACGGAGCAGTACCTCCAAGAACCGTTGCAGAAAGAGAACCATTTGATTCACCAAAGCACGAAACATTAGACCCAAGAGTAATCGAGGAGGTCAATTGCTGTACAGGTTCGATTATTTGTAAAGATTGGATTGATGTGCATCCATTGGCATCAGTTACCGTTACTGAATAGCTGCCAGCAGCAATATTCTGTATCGAATTTCCAATTGATCCATTACTCCACAAATAGGAATATGGAATTGTTCCGCCTGAAACACTAACCGAGGCTGAACCATCGGTACCACCAAAGCAATTGACATTTGAAGTTGAAGCAAGCGAAATTGCAATTGGAGCTAGAGGTTGATTTACTGTTCCCGAAGCGGAAGAAAGACATCCATTGACATCAGTAATTGATACGGTATAGGTTCCAGAAATAAGATTAGATATGTCTTCTGTAGTTTCACCATTACTCCACAAGTAGGAATATGGAGCTGTTCCACCCGAAACGGAAAGGTCAAGCGTACCAGTCCCACCGCCAAAACAAGCTACGCTCTGTGAAACAGAAATACTGGCTGCGAGCGCACCAGCAGGCTGGGTAATAGAGTTGATGGATTGTTCCGTACATCCGTTTGCATCTGTAACAGTTACCGTGTAATTGCCAGCCGGTAATTGCGTTTGGTTTTGGGCCGTAGAGCCATTATTCCATAAATAGCTGAAAGGAGCGGTCCCGCCGTTTATCGTTAAATCGATAGTTCCATTATTTCCATTGAAACAAGATATACTGGATGTCACAGATGCTTGAATGTTGATAGGCTGTGTTGGTTGCGCTACCGTGGCAGATGAAACATCTGAACAGCCATTTGCATCGGTGATTGTAACAGCATAGTTTCCTGCAGACAATCCAGTGATAGATTGCGTTACAGCCCCATTATTCCAAAGGTAACTATATGGAGCCGTACCTCCGGATACGAGCACATTTATAACACCATCACTGCCGCCATTACAGGAAACATTTTGTGTAACTGAAGTGGTAGAAGCAATTGGAGCCGCGGGCTGTCCGACTGATGCATTGAGTAATGCAGTACATCCATTGGCATCAGTAACAGTCAAGCTATAATTTCCTGTGATAAGTGAAACCAGATCTTGCGAGGTAGCGCCATTACTCCAAGAATAGGTGTAAGGTGAGGTACCTCCGGATACTGAAACCGATACAGAGCCGTTAGACCCTCCATTACAGGAAACATTAGAGATGTTGATTTGATTTGCAGCCAAAGGTGCGTTGGGCTCTGCAACTGTATAGGTTGTTATATTTTGACATCCATTCGCATCAATAACAGTAAGCGTATAATTTCCCGATGTTAATCCGCTTATGGAATTGGTTGATGCGCCATTGCTCCAGTTATAGGTGTATGAAGGTGAGCCGCCCGATACTGAAACAGTGATGCTTCCATTGGTACCACCGAAACATGACACGGATTGATTTACTGTTGATGTTGTGCTCAATTGAGCTGGTGGCTCGGATATGTTTTGTAAAACCGAAGTGGTGCATCCGTTGGCATCAGTGATGGTTACAGTATATGTACCGGCTATGAGTGAAGATATATCTTGAGATGTTGATCCATTGCTCCAAGAATATATATATGGAGAAATTCCACCGGATACATTCAAGTTGATTAGGCCGTTAGCACCTCCATTACAATCAACATTTTGCACGGTATTCACTGAAGCTAAAAGGTTGGAAGGTTGCAGTACTTGAACACTTCCGGTAGATGTACAGCCATTGGCATCCGTTACTGAAACCGTATATGTTCCTGCTGCAAGACTGCTCGCGGATTGAGAGGTTTGTCCATTCGACCACTGAAAGTAATACGGCGAAGTTCCACCTGTTGCAATAATGGTTGCAGATCCGTTATTTTCACCAAAGCAGTTTGCAGGGTTCGTGGTAAATGAGCTTGAAACAAGAGGTGCACTGGGTTGTCCAACTGTTGCAGAAAAAACAAAGCTGCATCCATTGGCATCCGTAACCGTCAATCCATAGACACCTGCAGAGACACCACTTAAATCTTCGGAAACCGAGCCATTACTCCATTGATATGTATAAGGGGCCGTTCCTCCGCTCGTCGTGGTGTTTATGGAACCTGTAGATGTTCCAAAACAAGTTGCATCAGATATGCTACTGCTGATAACATTTACCGGAGCGGGTGGTTCTGAAACAGTTATTGAAGAGGAGCTTATTGTACATCCATTGGCATCCGTTACTGTTACATCATAGCTGCCGGCAGCAACAGGTCCTGAGCTCGAAGATGTAGAACCATTGTTCCAAATATAATTGTATGGAGCTGTTCCTCCTGTTGCGACAACGACTACAGATCCGTCGGTTGATCCATTACAATTTGCATTTTGGATGTTAGTTACCGATACAGCCAAAGCATTTGAGGGTTGATTTATGGTAACTGATTCGGAAGCACTGCAGCCATTCGAGCCAGTAACAGTTACTGAATAAGTACCAGCACACAGCCCAGAAATGGATTGGGAAGTTTGTCCGTTAGACCATGTGTAAGTATAAGGAGCGTTCAAACCTGTAGCGCTAGCTGTAGCAGCGCCGTTACAACTTGCAAAACATGAAGCGTTGGTTGTGGCAGAGATTACAACAACAGGAGCTTGAGTATTTGAATTCACGCAGACAGTATCTGAATTGATACATCCATTAGCAGGATTTGTAGTTGTAAGCACATAACATCCTGCTGTAACAGTTGGAGTTGGCGAATTTCCACCACTTAAAATAGAACCACCAGGTTGTGCAGACCAACTGAATGTTGCGGAGGGGGTGGATGATGTTCCGTTCAATTCGACTGTTGGGCTGCTGCACGATACAATTGCATCCGTACCAGCATTGACATTCGGAGGAGCTATATTCAAACCAACCACAACCGTGTCGGTAGCTATACATGTTGAAAGCAATGGGCTTTGCACATACATTACATATGTGCCAGGTTGATTCACTACTGGAGTAAATGTATTCACCCCACTTATGATATTACCCGTTAGTGCATTCCATGTAACCGTTACGCCAGACGTTAGAGAAGAACCCGATAATGCAACTGTTGAACTATTGCAATTTAACTCCTTGTCGGAGCCTGCATTGGCTTGAACCTCTGAAAAGTTGGCGAATGAGAATGGTCCGGTAAAGTCTTTCAATTCAGAACTAAAAGACGAAGATGAACGTGATTTGAACAACAAAGCACCAAACAAATTTGAACATGGTCCTGTAACGGTAGCAAAATCCAAACCGAAATCAGTAAAATTTATAGCGATGTTGACCATCTGCTCTGGATCGAGCGTTGAACTGTATGAGGCACCGGATCCTGAAAGGTTTCCCCAATAACCTGCTGGAGAAGGGGCAGTATTCAGAACACTATAAACAAGGCATGAGGCTCCGGTAAGTGAGGAAACCTCTGCATACCCATAACCATTGCCACCAGATCCAGTAATGAAATCACCGGTAAAATTGAATGGTCGTCCTGGTTGTGCATTGAACCAAGCGATACCATTTCCATTTCCATCTAAATTGTTGATATTGCACCATACACGAACGGAAGCAACACCACCAGTAGAGTTGTAATTAATACAAACAAGAATATCTCCCGGAGAAACTATCAAACCATTGCTTCCAAATGCAAAAGCGGTATGGCCTCCAGTAGTTGCTGGTCCTGTATTTGAAAAACTACCTGTACTAGCATTGAACGTTGGCACTTGCCTGTAAATTTCGATATCCGTATAGCTGTCGCCACTTGTACCTAACTTAGTTACATAGGCAAACATCCAAAGCTTGTTGTTTACTCCACTTCTTCTGAGGTGTCCACCCGCATCCACTATATCATTCTTATTGGGCACTGGTGATGGTCCTAGCGTCCAAATGGAAGGATTGTCGCCGTTTTTATTACTGCTTGTAAAAGATGTAGTATCGGGCGAAATGTAATCCCTTACTGCAAACGCATCAACCAATGTATTGCCATTAATGTTTGTCAGGAAAGGAAATGCCATCCTTTGCAAATAGGTGCGGTTACGATCTTGTTGTGTAATCCCTGATTGGATAATTGAATTGAACTGCGCTGCACTTAGGGTTGGGGATGCCGTAAGAGCGGAAGAGCTTATTACACCAACCCCTGTTCCTGGGAAAGCGGAAGAACTGAACCAGGAATCGCCTAAAACTGCGGCTGGGGAGTTGGCATTCAAATCGCCATCTACGCCGAAACCACTGATTTGTGTTGGAGTGGAACATGTTGACTGTGCGATTGATTCGGAACACAAATTCAACAAAGAGACCAATACCAAATAAGGCATTAATATGAAAAACGAAAATGCTGGTTTTGATGATAGTTGTTTTATCATGGCAACTTGGTTGGTTGGGTATTAATATTTACTCAAAAAATTGTTGGTTGTTATCTTCGTTTCTACGAAGGGCATGATTATAAGGTTTCAATAGAATTCTGTAATTAAAATGGTTAAAATCAAACGTATAAGTTATGACATATACTATCAAGCTTTTTTGACGAACGGCAAAGAGAAAAGTGTCATGATATTGTTAATCAGTCAATTATAAAAATATTGGTTTGTTAAATTCATGGGTGAAAAAAGCCGGTACCTGTAATAGACACCGGCCTGACTGTCAATTTTTTACTAATTTTTTAACTCAATAACGAACGTACCAACTGAGAAACCAGTTTATTATCGGCCTTACCGGCGAAAGTCTTTGACGCAACAGCCATTACCTTTCCTGTATCGCCTGGACCAGATGCGCCAACATATTGAATTATCTCCAACAATCCCTTTTTAATTTCATCCTCCGACATTTGGGCGGGGAGATATTTTTCAATCACTTCGATTTCCTGCAATTCAGTTTGTGCCAAATCCGATCTGCTTTGTTGGTTATAAATCTCGACGGATTCCTTGCGTTGCTTTACCAGTTTTTGAAGGATCTTAAGTTCCTCCTCAGGTGAAACTCCTGTTGGTCCGCCACTTGTTTTGGCAAGTAAAATAGCTGATTTGACCGCACGTAATGCGCGCAAAGCCGCTTCGTTTTTTGAAAGCATCGCGGCTTTTATGTCTGCGTTTATTGTTTCTTCTAATGTCATAGTATTTCAGTCTACACGGTCATGAAGAAATGGATTGTTTGGTTTGATTTCCGGTCTTCCCTCGTTATCACCCGAGAGACTCAATCGTGAAATCTCAACCTCATTGTTCGAACCGCTATTCTCGAATTGGATACCTCTGCGTTTAAAGGCAGGAACCTTCTCCATATCGTTCAAGCCATTTGGTGTATTGTAGTTCAAGTTGAATTCACGGATCCTAGTCATTCGCTCATTCGCTGCACGCCTTGCCTCATCGTCGGAATTCGCCTTTTCTACCATTGGATTTTCTGCAGCTGCGATTGGTGTTGAATATTCACTGGTTGAATCCTGCGGTTTAATATATACAAATGGTGTTCCATCTTCGATCTGATCGTTTTTCAATTCAACAATCATCGTTGTTTCCTCCAATCGAAACAAATCTGTTTTGGCTTCAACTTCATCTGAAGTGATTTCGGCCTCGGGCGTTAACTCAGAAACGATTTGATCGTCATCTGTGAAATCAATTACAGATTCCGGAGATGGCTCATCGACGCCGAACTCAAACGTCACTTCATTTAAATCATTGTTTGCCATTTCCGTTGTATCTGAACCAATCATCTCCGTTATCTCCTTGGATTCAGAAACTGTTTCGTACACATTCAGATTGTAATCTTCATCAACAATCTTTAAAGTCATCTCACTTTCGAATGTGGAATCAGAATCAAGATCAACAATTTCAGTCAACTCAGCTGTATATGACTCATCAATCGAAACTAATGAAGGTGTTTGAAAAGCGGATGCTTCACTTTCATCGATAAATCGTTCAACTACGTTTCCACTTTCGCCTTTTAGATTTTCATTAGTGTGAGCCTGGGGTGACACATTCTCAATGATGGCTCCGGATATGTCATATTTGGTTACATGATCCTGGGGCGTGATCACTGTATCCAACTGATCTCGGGTTTTGAAACCGGTTGCGATTACGGTAACATTGATCCCACCTTGCAATGATTCATCCGTACCTACGCCCATTATGACTTCTGCAGTATGACCGGCACGTTCCTGAATGTAATCCGTTATCTCCGTCATTTCATCCATGGTGATTTCCTCGTTTCCTGAGGTAATATTCAAAAGGATATAACGAGCTCCTTCGATTGAATTATCATTCAACAAAGGTGAGTGTAAAGCCTTCTCTACAGCCAATACCGCCCTGTTGGCTCCTTCAGCATGAGATGAACCCATGATAGCCACTCCGCTTTCCTTCATCACTGTCTGTATATCGGCAAAATCGACGTTAATATGAAGCGTAGTGGTGATGATTTCGGCGATACTTTTTGCCGCTATAGCTAAAATATCATCCGCATGACCAAATGCCTCGCGCAATTTCAAATCTCCGTGGATTTCACGAAGTTTATCATTGCAAATAACCAACAAGGTGTCAACATTCTTGCGCATCTCCTCAACACCGGCATCCGCCTGTGCCTTACGTTTCTTGCCTTCAAACCCAAAAGGTATAGTAACAATGCCGACCGTAAGGATTCCCATTTCTCTTGCTATCGATGCAATAATAGGAGCTGCACCGGTACCTGTTCCTCCACCCATTCCCGCGGTAATGAAAACCATTTTTGTACTATGACGAAGTATCTCCTTTATCTCATCTGTATTCTCCAACGCCGCTTTGCGACCAACTTCAGGCATTGCTCCCGCACCTAGTCCCTGAGTCAGTCCCGGTCCGAGTTGAACCTTTATAGGAACTGGACTTTTCTCCAGTGCCTGATTATCGGTATTGCAGACGATAAAATCGACGCCTTTAATACCGAGATTGAACATGTGGTTGACAGCGTTGCTGCCACCACCTCCCACTCCTATCACCTTGATGATGGATGGTCTTTCTGTTGGGATTTCGAATTGCATCATTTTTTTGGGGGGGTTTATGGGTTTGATATTTTATGTTGTAGTGTTCTTTTAAATATTACGGTCTTGACCTCCGTCATTAATAAGGTCTTTGCCCTTTTGAATGAAAATGTTGAACCAAGATCCAGGCGCTGGCTCCTTTCTTTTCG
>JBJTQS010000234.1:0-2945 GCA_046075765.1 Bacteroidota bacterium | reverse complement strand
CCTGCCATGGTCATAAGAAGCATGGTTTTCAGTGGACTTGATTGCTCAAGCTTGCCGAATGCCGGTTTGTTTTCGCGTTGCTTCTGTTGCTGCACTTTTTGATGTCTTTAACTTAGAAGATGACACATTAATGGACCATTTTGTTTTATCTTAAAGGTAATAATGCCTTCAGGAAAGCGAATTTCCCTTCTCCCTTGCTCTCCGGAAAAACACCCAATCTCGCTTTGCGGATATCTTCGATGGTGTAGAACGAATTAGGAATGTGTTTTTGAATCATAGCTTCCAACAAGGGCAAATCTTTTCGGTTCAGAGTGGTGAAAACTACGGTCACAGGTCCTTGCGAACCCCGGGCATCCATCAAAGTAACCCCCATACCCAAGTCATACAAATCCTGAACAAATCCTGTAGTCTCGAACTTTGTGAAAATACGAACCAGCTGTTTGCCCAAAGCCAATCGTTCTTCGATTTTAAGACCTAAATAAATCCCATTTGCGTAACCAAGAGCAAAACCAAGATAACAAGCAATATTATTGAGGTTGCCGAGTACGGTGCTGATTGCAACCAACCATAATAGCACTTCAAAAAATCCGATTATTGGCACAACGTTTCTGATGTTACGTGCTATAAATACGTTCCTTAGCGTAGCTAATGATACATCGCAGGATCGAGACAAAAAAATCAGTGATGGTAAGACTACCCAATCGTAAATTACGGGATCAATGTTCAGCCAATTCATTTTCCTGAATTCATACTAAGTAATTCATCAACAAGTTGAGGTAAGGCAACGCCCGATTTTTCACGAATGATAGTTAGATTACTGATGTCTGAAATGTTGCTAGCGTTCGGGTCCACATAGTACTTTTGAGACTCCATCGGCGCTCTTAATACCAAACCGGCTGCAGGGTAAACCTCTAGAGAAGTTCCAATGATGATGAATATGTCGGCTATGGAGGTGAGTTGAATTGCAGGGGGCATCATAGGAACGTCTTCACCGAACCATACAATATGTGGTCTTAGTCTTGATCCCAAATCGCATTTTGAATCAGCGGTAAGCTCCCATCCATCAACATCATAAACCAATTCGGGGTCGGCTGTGCTTCTGCATTTTGATAGTTCACCATGCAAGTGCATGACTTTGGATGAACCGGCTCGCTCGTGTAAATCATCTACATTCTGTGTGATGATGGTAACGTCAAAATTGGATTCTAACCGAACCAAAGCAAGATGCCCTTCATTGGGAGATGATTCCTGCATCTGTTTACGCCGTTGGTTATAAAACCGGGTAACAAGATCTGGATTTCTTGACCAGGCTTCTGGAGTGGCAACATCCCTCACATCATGCTCTTCCCACAATCCACCTGAGTCGCGGAAAGTCCTGATGCCGCTCTCGGCGCTCATTCCGGCTCCAGTAAAAACCACAATTCTTTTCATCTCAATATACAGCCTTTGATATTGTTGCCGCGTAAAAAATCAGTTGTTGCCATTCTCTTTTTGCCTTCCAATTGCAACTCTAAAATTTCGATGGCTGTGGTTCCAGTTTGAACCATTAATTTGCCATCCGCAATATGAATGCAACCCGGCTTGTTTGAAATGATATCTAGGTGCAACTTTGATCGGTACATTTTTACAACCTGTTGTAACCCGTTTTCATGAACCAAATGGGTGAAGGCTCCGGGGAATGGACTCAATCCACGGATCTGGTTGTGTAATTGTATAGCGGAGTTTTCCCAATGTAGCTGGCAATCCGAAGAAAACAACTTAGGTGCAGATGCAAGTGTTGTACTTTCTAATATGAGTTGCTCCTGTGGGATCGGATTCGCCGTGCCCGATGTTACTAGTTCCACGGTTTTAATTAAGATATCGGCACCCATCATCATCAGACGATCATGTAATTCTCCCGCAGTTTCATCAGTACCTATAATCGTTTCCTGTTGGAGGATGATGCCGCCGGTATCAATCTCATGTCTTAGTTTAAAAGTGGTAACGCCAGTATTGTTACATCCATCCATGATGGCCCTGTTGATGGGTGCAGCACCCCTGTAATTGGGTAGGAGGGATGAATGTACATTGTAAGTGCCAAGGGGAGGCATGTTCCAAACGGATTCGGGAAGCATCCGAAAGGCCACCACTATGAAAAGTTCGGCGTTTATGGATTTTAGAGAATCGATGAATGATTGCTCGCTCAGTTTTATTGGTTGTAAAACTGGAATATTTAAGGACAGAGCTAGTTCCTTGATGGGGGAAAACTTCAGCTTCAAGCCCCTACCTGCTGGCTTATCAGGAGCGGTTACAACCGCTGCAATTTCATGGCCATATTCAACCAGCACCTCTAATGATGGCACTGCGAAACCTGGTGTCCCGAAAAAAACAATTCTTGCCATATCATTCAAGGTTTAGGCTTCACAACAAGTAATTCAACAGGTATGCCTTTCATGCAGGTTGTAGGGTTTTTCGAGGTTTTGAAAGTGATTCCCAAAACCATGCCTTCATGATTAAATGCAGAGTCCATGTTGAGCGGCTGTAGGAATTTACCATCATTTTGCTCCAATAAAAAACCGCATCCGTCAAGACTTCGGAAATCGCGAACAGTTACAACAGTTAATCCATCAAAGTCACTGGATGGTTTTCTGCTCGGGTTGCATGAACAAGCGATCATTATGAAAGCGATGGCCCAAGTTAATCTAAAAACCAATTTCATATTTTGACCACTTTCCATTTACCAGTTTTAAGATACAAGTATGAAAAAAGACCCATCAATGTCCAATAGAAGCCTTCCGAGAGCCAAACCAATTCTATGGATGATTTAAGGACTATGGCGCAAATGTAAACGTATGCTAGGTAAATTAGAATATTGGTGACCTCAATTACCATCGCAGCTTTGGTGCTTCCCGTTCCTGATACGGTACTTAATAGAATGACACTGATAGAAAACAAGAACATGGCGC
>JBJTQS010000233.1:0-2997 GCA_046075765.1 Bacteroidota bacterium | reverse complement strand
GAACCATAAACTGCCCTAATAGCACAGCACCATCGATAACCTATGATGTGTTTTTATACAATGATCTTTTTTTCAGCTTACCCAATTTCCCGTCTTGGATATTTTACAGTTCTTTTCAGGATTATATGGATTTGGGTCAGGATACGGTTTATCTATGTCCGGGAGATTCGATAATTCTAAACGCCGGAGCGGGGGTCTCATGGTCGTGGGGGGGGCAAAGTATATCCGGCGTGCCAGTAAGTAACTTCTCTCAATTTTATACAGTTACCGAGCCGGGTGTATACAGCGCCACGGTTTTTGGGGAATGCAATTCAGGGGCAAGTGACCAAATAATAGTTTTACCCGGTCAGAATGCGGTCGGTTTGATAAGCTCCGAAATTGATTCATGCACTCAAAATGCTATCCCTTTTTCATTTATTACTAATACACCTGTTACTGACATTATATGGGATTTCGATGATCCTGGAAGCGGCACAAACAATACCTCTGGCGCTTTAAATCCCATACATGTTTTTTCCTCACCCGGAACTTACAATATAATGGCAATAGTTTCATTCCCATGTTCTGTTGATACATTATACCAAACAATTTCTATTAACACCGCTATTGCCACTCAAATATCAGTTTCACAATGCGTGAGCTTTACAGCCCCTTGGGGAACGACATACACACAGAGTGGGATTTATACGGATACCCTCATTAGTGTTAGCGGCTGCGATAGTATTCTAACATTGAATCTGATCATTACCGGCAGTGTATTTGCGCCCACTCTTACAGTCGCATCCTGTACTGACTATATTTCTCCGTGGGGAACGATTTACACACAAAGCGGTTTTTACAGCGACACGTTGTTGACCGTCAACGGCTGTGACAGTATCGTAAGTGTAAATCTTACGATTACCGGCGCCATCACAACGTCACCCATCACCGCCAGTGCCTGCACTTCCTACAATTCCACATGGGGAACGGTATATACGCAGAGCGGACTTTACACCGACACCCTATCAACCGTAAACGGTTGCGATAGTATTGTGAGTGTGAACCTGACCATCACAGGACTTCCTGTTTTGAATGCTGCGGTTTCAGCCGACACCTGCGGCTTGGGTGTTGGGTCGGCGGCTGTATTGGCCAGCGGGGGGACAGGCGGCTACAGTTATGTGTGGTCGAACGGCTCCACAAACAATGCTCTTTCAAACCTCGGAGGCGGAACATATACGGTTACGGTAACCGATCAAGGTGGATGTACCTCATCCACGCAAGTGTTAGTAACCAGCATAGCACCAATACCCATTACGGTTAGCGCATCCGCCCTGAATGTTACGCAAGGTGATTCGGTTTCCTTGATTGCCTCTGGCGGTGTGTCATACCAATGGTCTCCTTCTGCGGGATTGAGTTGTGTGAGTTGCGGGAATCCCATTGCCACACCTTCGCAAACCACCACTTACACGGTTGAGGGCACCGACGCGAACGGTTGCACCACAACAGCATCGATTACCATCGAGGTGGATGTGAAATGCAGTGAGTTGTTTGTTCCAAGCGTGTTCTCACCTGATGGTCGTGGTCCGCAAAGCAACGAGCAGGTGTGTGTGTTTAGCAACTGTATTTCGCTGATGGATTTTGCGATATACAACAAATGGGGACAGTTGGTGTTTCAGACGAAAGACCCTGGTGCATGTTGGGATGGCACCTTCAATGGCAAGGATCCGGAGGTGGGTGTCTATGCCTATAGGTTGTATGTGAAGCAGCTGGATGGATTGGAAATCAAAAAGTCTGGTAATATCACTTTGACCAGGTAAAGAATGTCGTTTTTGCTATGCATGTTACAAGCATAAGATTCGAACCCGAGTGCCAAGCTCAAAAATTGCCTGCGAATAAAAAAGTTTTATTAATGAACTTGAAAAATTTTATAAAAGCAAGCTATGAATTTGTTCCTTTCAGGAGGATCATTTTTTCTATGCTGTTGCTTTCTCTTTTTCTGCAATCAGCCTTGGCGCAAAAGGAAGCGAATGTATGGCACTTTGGCAATGGCCAGTGTCTTGATTTCAACACTGGTTCAGCGGTGCAGGTAACGGGTAGTGCCATGAGCACATTTGAAGGCAGTACTTCCTATTCTGATGAGTGGGGGAATCTTCTCTTTTACTCGAACGGAGGCGGCAGGGCTCCGCTCACAGGTCAGGATCCCGGTCACATTTGGAATAAGAACAACGGCGTGATGTACGACATGCAAGGGCTTCAAGGTGGTGGCTTCTCGGCAGTTCAATCATCGGTGATTATTCCTGCGCCTGGAGAACCGGGGTTATATTATCTTTTTACTGTTGATGAAATAGAGCATTACATCGATGCAACTCCTGCCGTTCTTGCTTCTGAGCCCAATGGAAGAGGTCTTCGTTATTTCAAGGTCGATATGAATCTCAACGGTGGACTTGGTGATGTCGTGGCCTCTGACATCCAATTGTACGATTACTCATTGGAGGGGATTTGTGCCATACGACATGCAAACGAGAAGGACTATTCGATTCTCATGAATTACGACACTACTGGAATAGGAGTTTACAGTGTTACCGAATCCGGAGTTTCTTTGTCAGCGGTATATCCATTTCCCAATTCGGGTGCCATTAAAGCATCCCCAAACAATGAAATTGTAGGACCTCCCTGTTGTTTCAAAGTGATTTGCATTGCTGGGTTGTTTGATTTTGATAATGCGACTGGAGTATTGTCGAATCAAATCTTCCTGAGTCCGAATTTCTCAAGTTTTGAGTTCTCTCACAATAATGCTTATTTATATGCCACAGATCAGAATCCTGCTAACGGTACCCAGCAATTAATCCGGTACGATTTGTTAGGTGCTTTTTTTTCCGGTCAAAGTATTGCATCAACTGGCATTGTAATCAGTTCGAACTTTCCGGCTAACTATTTGCAGTTGGCTCCCGATGGCAAGATATATTTCACAAAGAATGCAGGAAACATTACCAGTGTCGGAACCATAAACTGCCCTAA
>JBJTQS010000232.1:0-6389 GCA_046075765.1 Bacteroidota bacterium | reverse complement strand
AACAAAAACAGACCAACAATTATTTTCACCATCAGCTGCACCGAAGTGGCCAGCGACTTGACTCGTTCTTCGTTGTTGTCCTGTGTCATGAGCTTTTAGGTTAATGAGGAAGCTTGTCTTTAATTATTCCGTAAAAGTAAGTCCCAATGATCGCAAAAAGAAACACTACAATTAAACTCAGGTATCCGTATCCGATATTAACTACCATTGGGCCGGGACACGCGCCTGAAAGTCCCCACCCCAATCCAAATATGGTACCTCCACCGATGTAGCGCATGAACGACTTCTCTTTTGGAGCAAAGTAAATTGGGTTTCCGTTGAAATCGTTAATTCGGAATTTCTTTATTAAAAAGACTCCCAGCATTCCAAGCGACACCGCCGTTCCGATAATACCATACATGTGAAAGGATTGGAAGCGGAACATTTCTTGGATGCGGAACCATGAGAAGGCTTCAGATTTAGCCATTATGATTCCAAAGACTATCCCTGCTATAATGAACTTGACATATTTCATTTCGAATATATTTTAAAAGATGAGGGGCATTATAAAGTGCGTCATGATCAAGCCGCCAACAAAAAAACCAATCGCTGCGATCAATGATGGAGTTTGAAGATTGGACAATCCGCTGATTGCATGCCCGGAAGTGCAACCTCCCGCCCAACGCGATCCGAATCCAACTAAGAACCCTCCGCCAGCAAGTATCAGAAATCCTTTAATTGTGAAAATGGCATCCAAACTGAAAAGTTCTAATGGTTGTGCACCTGAAGGAGCGGCGAATCCTAATAATGACAATTCATGGATGGTCTCTTGTGAAATCAGTACAGGCTCTCCATTTGATAGGAAATGCCCAGCAATAAAACCGCCGATAGTGGCACCTATCAAAAACATCAGGTTCCATGTTTGCGTCTTCCAATCGAAATCGAAGAATTTTACATGCTTGCCCCCACCAGCTGCTGCACAGATGGTTTTAAGATTGGATGAGAATCCGAATGTTTGTCCGAAGTAAAGTAGCGCGAACATGGTGGCCGCAATCAGGAGCCCTGAAACGTACCACGGCCATGGCTGTTTTAATGCTTCTAGAATTTCCATTTAATCAATGTAGTAACAATGTTTTGAATTGAGACAAAATTGCAAATCAGTTTTGTTTAATGCAAGATGGTTTCTCTGATGATAATATAAATGCCCATTACCAGCACAAACCATCCGAACGCGGGTTTCAATTTTTCATTTGAAATGCGTTTCGATAACAAGCTTCCCAATATGATTCCTAGCACAGCAATTGCAGAGAAAATCAGTAGGAAACTCCAATCAATTTCCATCGATCCTTGTAAGTCGCCTGTGAAACCGATGAGTGCTTTGGTGGCTATGATGATCAGTGATGTCCCTACCGCTTTTTTCATTTCCAGTCCTGCAAAAAGCACCAATGCAGGGATGATCATAAATCCGCCACCAGCTCCAACCAAACCGGTTAAAATTCCCACGACAATGCCTTCCAGGAAAATCAAATGGTACTTATATCCCTTTTTTGATCGGGATAAGTCCGATTTCGTTTTGCGAATCATAGAATAGGATGCCATGAGCATGATGATGGCGAACAGCAGCAATAATCCAAGAGGTTTTGTGATTTCGAATCCCCACAAAGTGAAAAGATGATCAGGGATGGCTGGCACAAGATACAGGCGCGTCAGATAAACGCTGAGTATGGATGGTGAACCAAAAACAACAGCCGTTCGGAAATCGATGTTTCCCATCCGCATGTGACTAATGGAACCCACCAAGCTGGTCAGTCCAACGATGAAAAGCGAATAAGCGGTTGATAGTACCGGATCCAATTTGAACAGGTACACCAAGATTGGAAGGGTTAGGATAGACCCGCCACCACCAATCAGCCCCAGCGAAAGTCCTATTAAAATGGCTCCAATATATCCGATGATTTCCATGAACTGGCTGATTCTTTAAAGAGATGCAAATATCAACTTATGTTTGATATACAAAATGCGACATTAGTCACATTAGTCATTACAGGGCTTCTGCCACCACGAATGTACTGCCGCCCACATATATAAGGTCTTTTTGGTGCGCATTTTGATTTGCTGCCTTCAATGCATTTTTCACGCTTGCGTACGCTTCGCCGCGTAAACCAATCTTTTCCGCCACCTGTTTGAGCTCCAAGGCATCCAACCCGCGAGGGATGTTAGGTTTGCAGAAATAACATGTTCCGTTTTTGGGAAACAGTGCCAGCATGCTGCTGATGTCTTTGTCGTTAACCGCACCCAAAACCAAATGCAGGTTTTTATATTTGATTCGCTTCAGTTGTTTCACTACAGCTGTGATGCCATCTTTGTTATGCGCTGTATCAGCAATCGTGATGGGCTTTTTCGAAATCACCTCCCAACGTCCTCGTATTCCTGTATT
Organism: Bacteroidota bacterium; assembly: GCA_046075765.1. Lineage (GTDB taxonomy): Bacteria > Bacteroidota > Bacteroidia > AKYH767-A > OLB10 > JALRAP01. Next base: position 3,973 of record JBJTQS010000232.1, on the reverse strand, counting down.
GGTTTTAACGTTTTTCAGACCTTGCCGCAGCGCTTTCTCGCTTACGCGGATGTCTTGTTCGTTCAATAATTCAACAGCAGCCAACACCAACGGGATATTATGCTTTTGGTAGGAACCGGCCAATCCGCATTTGAGCCCTTTAAGGATGGTTTTTTTATTACGCTGCACATCGAATGTGGTGATCTCGCCAACACGGCTTTCGCCGGATGCCTTGATACGATATACATGGTCGGCGAATTGGATGTTGGCCTTTTGCTTTTTTGCCACCGCACGAAAAACATTTTCGGTTTCGCTCTGTGAAGTGCCGATAATCACCGGAGTGTTTTGTTTGATGATACCAGCTTTCTCTTTGGCGATTTTTCCAAGTGTATTACCTAACAGGTTCATGTGATCCCATTGCACATTGGTGATAAGTGATATCAATGGCCGCACAACATTAGTGGAATCCAATCTTCCACCCAACCCTGTTTCAATCACCGCGATATCCACCTTTGCATTTCGGAAATGGTCGAAAGCCAATCCAGCGGTCCACTCAAAGAATGAAGGTTGTATCGATTCGAATCCATCGCGGTAACGCTCCACAAAAGAAGCCACCTTGTTACGCGAAATCATTTTGCCATTGATCCGGATACGCTCTCGGAAATCCTTCAGGTGCGGCGAAGTGAAAAGCCCGGTCTTGTAACCGGCCTCCTGCAGGATGGATGCCAGCATGTGGGATGTGGATCCTTTGCCATTAGTGCCTGCCACATGTATGCATCGAAATCCACGCTCGGGATTGCCGAGCATTTGCATGATGTGGATGGTATTGTCGAGGTTCGCCTTGTATGCTGCTGGTCCGATGCGATGAAACATCGGTAGCTGGCTATACAAATACTCCAGGCACTGCCTGTAGGTCATTCCAGTTTGAAATCGAATGTGATGGTGCCACGCTGTTCTTCCACACCATCGGGACTGGGTGTGAATTTCGCTTGTAAGGCTGCTTGCTTGGCTTTCTGATACAATTGCGGTGAGTTGTTGGTGGAGCCGCGCGCCGGACCAGTTGCGCTGGTTACATTTCCATCCTTGTCAACAACGATAGATATTACCACTTTACCGGTTTCCTGTGAGTTATCTTTCAAGGTGGGTCGTTGTCTCCAACCGCGCCCGGCCAAATCAAATCCTGCTCCTACACCGCGACCATTACCACTTCCATCGCATCCACCTGTTCCGCTTCCACTTCCTGGCCCCGTACCCGAGCCTTTGCCACTACCTTGTCCGGTTCCAGTACCTCCTCCGCCATTACCGCCATCGCCACCACTACCACCGCCGCGTTTCTTATACAGCGCAGTTTCATTCACTTTTGGAAGCTCCACTTTGGGAACTTCAACAGTGGTTTGCGATGTGGCTTTCGGATTGGTTTTTTCCTTCGGCTTTTCTTTAACAGGTTCTTTTGGCTTCTCTTTCGGTTTTTCTTTTGGAGGAATACTCACCGTTTGTTCCAAATCGGAGGTGATGATTTCCTCCTCTACAACAGGTTGCTCTTCAGTAGGGCTGGGTGGAGGTGGGGTTATTTCTGTTACCGCGTTGAAGTCCAACGTGCCGAACTCCACAAAACTTCCGCCACCGCCCCCACCTGCCAATCCTTCTTCCCATGGAGGGTTTTTGGATGATATGGTTAAAAACCACAAAAGCACCGCCACAATGGCGTGCACAATAATGGTTGCAGTGAGGGATCTTGTTTGATCTGCGGTCATGGTTCTTGATACTTGGTAAGACTGGTAGCAGCCACCATCTTCACCTTGTTTTTATTGCCCACATCCAACAGGAAAACCACATCTTCCCATGGAACGCTCTTGTCAACTTTCAAAAGTGCAGTAGCATCTTGCTGTCCGTTTATCTCGGCTAACAGTGTTTGCTCCAACTGATCCTTAGACACTACGGTTTGATTCACTGCGAACTGACCATCCGCCGAAAGGCTTATTACTACGGGGTGCTTAACGGCCTGAATGCCTGTTTGTGCATTTGGCAGTAATAGCTTCAGCACTGATGGTGTGGCCATGGTGGACGCAATCAGGAAAAACAGCAAAAGGAAGAACATGATGTCGTTCAGCGAGTGGCTGTAGACATCCGTATGTGATTTGAGTCGGCGCCTAAGGTTCATTTGGTGGGCTCCTCTAAAAGATCGATGAATTCAACTGCCGTAATCTCCATCTTGTTGATTACACGGTCTACATACTGGGTGAGGAAGTGAAAGCCTGCATAGGCCACCATTCCCACTAACAATCCGGCACCCGAGGTGATCATTTTCACATACAATCCACCAGAGATTGTTCCTATCTCCAGACTATTTTGAAGTGATATCTGATAGAAGATTTGGATTACACCGAAAATGGTACCGAGGAACCCGAACATCGGAGCGATACCTGCGATGGTACTCAGGTAGCCAAGGTTTCGTTCCATGTTGTACACTTCCAACTTGCCTGCGCTCTCGATGGAGTTTTCGATTTCTCGTGTGGGTTTGCCCAAACGATTGATGCCTTTTTCAATCATGCGTGCAATAGGGCCTTTGGTGTTTCGACACAACGCTTTGGCGGCATCTACGTTTCCACTTCCGATGAAATCACGAATGCTGTTCATGAAGTTCGGATCTATCTTCGCTGATTTACGGATGGCGAGGTATCGTTCAACGATGAGGTAGATGGCCACTATGGAGCAAAGTGCGATTGGAATCATCACCGGTCCACCTTTCACTACCAGATCCCAAATGGGCATGTGCACTTCGGTAGCAGTGTTCATGGATGGAGGAGGTGCTGTGGCCGTGGTGGCGGCAGTTGTTTGTATGGCAGCGGCAGTGTCTGCAGCACCGGTTACTATTTGAAGCAATAAGCTCATAATTCAGTTTGTTGGATGTCAGGTTGTAAAGTTATCCTATTGACGAATGGGCCTTGCCCGAATGGGCACTGGCATTGTCAACACTGCTGTGTTAATATGTGATGTAACGGAAAAGAGGATGATTTAGTGTGTATCGAAAATCATTCGTCGCGCCATTCGCGTCCGGTGAGATTCAGAAAAACATCTTCGAGGTTGGCTTTCTTGACTTCTTTAGGTCGTTCGAATCCAGTGGCAACGAGGTTGTCGATGAGGGTGTCGGGCGTATCGATGGCGATGACTCTGCCTTTTTCAACGATGGCTACGCGGTCGCACAACTGTTCCGCTTCATCCATGTAGTGGGTGGTAATCACAACCGTGGTGCCTTTAGCGCGGATATCGCGGATGAGGTCCCACAGGTTTCTGCGTGCTTGCGGATCAAGCCCTGTCGTTGGCTCATCCAAAAAAACCACACGAGGCTGGTTGATCAGTGTGGTGGCGATGGAGAACCGTTGTTTTTGTCCGCCCGACAACTCTTTGTATTTCGCTTTCGATTTATCGGTGAGCGCCACCTTGCCGAGTATCTCTTCAGCATCCACATCGCGGTTATAAAGTCCAGCGAAAAGGCGGATGAGCTCGATGAGGGTGAGGCTGGGATAATACCCGGCAGCTTGCAATTGCACGCCGATTTGTTGCTTGATGCTGTCGGCCTCTTTGCGGATATTCATGCCGCAAACGGTAACAGTACCAGAGGTAGGCTCACGCAATGTCTCGATGATTTCGAGCGTGGTTGTTTTGCCAGCGCCGTTAGGTCCAAGCAAACCGAAAATCTCTCCTTCGAAAACATCGAAGCTGATGCCATCTACCGCACGCAATGTGCCGTATTCTTTCACGAGATTGTTTACGGAGATGATCGGATTCATGAAACAAAATTAAACAATGAAGTAACAAGTTACATGTGAAAATTTACAAGAAGTATATTTATTTAAATGTGCTCTATAATGTTGGTCATTAGTCATCCCTCCGGTGAACTTAGGGCAAGTAGTCATTGGTCATTGGTCAATTGTCATTAGTAACTTTCCACTTTCCACTTGTCACTTGTCACTTGTTACTTGTCACTTTCCAC
>JBJTQS010000231.1:0-3907 GCA_046075765.1 Bacteroidota bacterium | reverse complement strand
GGACAACGGCGCGTCATGTCGCCCTCCTTGAGTGCAGGCAGGAAAACTATTTTGGATGAAGAGCCTGTGATGTCGATGATTCGACGGGCAAGATCCAAAATGGTGATTTCGTTATCGGTGCCGATGTTGACCACATCGTTTAGTACTTTGTTATTGTAAAAGGCACTCAAACAAGCATCCACATTATCGTCGATATAACAAAAGGTTCTAGTCTGGGAACCGTCACAATAGATAGTGATATACGTATTCGACAAAGCAGCAGTGATGAATTTTGACATCACGAAATCATTGCTTTGTTGCGGTCCGTATGTGTTGAAGAAACGAAAAATGGTAAAGTCCAAATCATACTCCTGCTTGAAGGAACGCAAATATGCCTCGCCAACATTTTTTACGATAGCGTATGGCAACCTTGAGTTCAATGGAGTGGTGTGTTCGTTTTGAGGAAATTCTACGGGCTCACCATACACCTCTGAGGAGGATGAGAAAAACACCCGCTTCACACCTGTGTTCTTACTGAGATTAAGCACATTTTTTATACCCGTGATATCGTTCAACACCATCACCGGGTTTTCCAGTGTGCGCTTAACTCCTACCAAAGCCGCATAGTGAAAAACATACTCGAACCTGTAGGCATTGAAGATGCTGGAAATATCCTTGAAGTCGTTTACGTTCGCCTTGATGAACTTCACATTACCAAACCGGGATACAGGAAGTTTTTGGGTAGTTCCTGTATGCAGGTTATCGACAATAACCACATAGTTTGCGGCATCATCAGCCAGTTTTTGGGCGATGGCGCTTCCAACGAAACCGGCTCCACCGGTTACCAGGATATTGCGTTGAACGTTGTTCATCATTGTAGATTGATCAGGTATTCGCCGTAACCGCTTTTACGTAACGGTTCGGCAATGGATAACAATTGTTCACGGTTGATGAAGCCTTTGCGATATGCTATCTCTTCGATACAACCGATTTTAAGTCCTTGACGCTCCTCTATCACTTGAACGAATTGCGAGGCTTGCAGAAGCGAGTTGAATGTGCCCGTGTCTAACCAAGCGGTACCACGGTTCAGGATTCCAACCGAGAGTTGACCCCTGTTGAGGTATTCCTTGTTCACATCCGTGATTTCATATTCTCCTCGAGCGCTTGGCTTAAGTGATTTGGCGATTTCAACCACGCTATTGTCATAGAAATACAAACCGGGAACGGCGTAGTTGGATTTTGGTTTTGCTGGTTTTTCCTCGATGGAAATCACCTTACCGGTTTGGTCGAATTCTACCACACCATATCGCTCAGGATCCGAAACGTGATAAGCATATACAACGCCACCTTCCGGATCTCGATTTTGCATCAACAGCTCTTCCAATCCAGTACCGTAAAAAATATTGTCGCCCAAAATGAGCGCCACCTTTTCATTACCGATGAATTGCTCTCCGATTACGAACGCTTGTGCGAGTCCGTTAGGAATGGCTTGCTCGGCATATTCAAAGCGACATCCAATCTGTGAACCATCTCCCAACAACTTCTTGAAATGTGGCAGATCGTGAGGGGTTGAGATGATCAGAATCTCATTGATGCCCGACATCATAAGCACCGACAACGGATAATAAATCATCGGTTTATCATAAACCGGCATGAGCTGTTTGCTAACTGCAAGCGTGAGCGGATGTAAGCGCGTTCCGGAACCTCCGGCCAAGATGATGCCTTTCATATCAGAGCAAAGTTAATGAATTCTTCAGGGTAGAGAAATTCAATTGTTAAAAACTGATTTACAGCCAATTACACAACCCAATTGACCGCGCTCAAATACCTCAGGTTTGATTCCTTTAACTTAATTTTACAGTCAGGGCTTTTCTCCCCAAACCGCCCTTTAACATGTCAGAAAAAAAGAAACTGTTCCTGCTCGACGGCATGGCGCTCATCTATCGCGCCTATTTCGCTTTCAGCAAAAGTCCACGCATCAACTCCAAAGGTCTCAATACATCCGCCATGTTCGGATTTACCAATACCCTACTGGAGGTAATCAACAAAGAACGCCCGACTCACATTGCAGTGTCATTCGATACGGAAGCACCTACCGAGCGACATGAGAGCTTTGCCGATTACAAAGCACATCGTGAGGCAATGCCTGAGGATTTGTCGAGATCCATACCATACATCTATCGCATTTTAGAAGGTTTTCGCATCCCTATAATCATCAAAGAGGGTTTCGAGGCCGACGATATCATTGGCACATTGGCTAAAGAAGCCGAGCAGCAAGGATTTGAAGTGTACATGATGACCCCCGACAAAGATTTCGGTCAATTGGTGAGCGAACACATTTTCATGTATCGTCCTTCTTCTTTCGGCTCGGGTGCAGAGAAGCTAGGGATTCCCGAAATCCTTCAAAAGTTCGAGATAAAAGAGGTGAGTCAAGTCATCGACATACTCGGCTTGTGGGGTGATTCGGCTGATAATATACCTGGCATCCCAGGTGTGGGAGAAAAAACCGCCAAACAATTGGTTGCTGAATATGGCACCGTTGAGAATGTGATTGCCAACGCCGCCAACATCAAAGGTAAATTGGGCGAGCGTGTTCGCGAACATGCCGATATGGCGTTGATGTCGAAAAAACTGGCAACCATCATCACCAATGTGCCTGTTGATTTCGATGAGCAATCGTTGCAACTTGAAGAGCCGGACAAAGAACTTTTGCGCGATGTGTTTGCCGAACTGGAGTTCCGTGCTTTGGCAAAAAAGGTTTTGGAAGAAGAGCTTCCTGCGGGTGTTCCCTCACCTTCCGGTCAACAAGATCTTTTCGGCACGATGGATGCACCAACTGCGGAATCCAATGCAGAGCCGCAGGAAAATTCTCTCAACAGCATCCACAACCTACAACATCAATACATACTTTGCGACACTCCCGAAAAACGAAGCGAGCTAATACTTGCATTGAGTAAGCGTGAATCCTTTTCGTTTGATACCGAGACGACGGATATCGATGCCAACAAAGCGGAATTGGTAGGATTGTCCTTTTCTATCAATCCGCATGAGGCTTGGTATGTGCCGCTGCCCGACAATTACGATGACTCAAGAGCGATTTTGGAGGAATTCAAGCCGCTCTTCGAAAACAGTCGCATTGGCAAAACTGGACAAAATATCAAATACGACTTAATGATGCTGAAGTGGTATGAAACCGATTTGGCAGGGCCGTTGTTTGACACGATGATAGCGCACTACCTCATTGAGCCGGATATGCGACACAATATGGATTTGCTCGCCGAGGTTTATTTGAATTACAAAACCATCAAGATTGATGAGTTGATCGGATCGAAAAAATCCGAGCAGATCAGCATGCGCATGGTTGACGTTGAAACTGTGAAAGATTACGCGGCCGAAGACGCCGACATCACGCTTCAGCTCCGACACGCATTGGAACCGAAATTGAAAGAGAACCAACTCACCAAGCTTTTTGAAGAAGTGGAGATGCCTCTGATTCCCGTACTCGCCGGTATGGAGACCGAAGGAGTTGCCATTGACCCAGAGGCACTACATGAATTTTCTCATCAATTGGAGCAGGAGATTGCTGAGGCGGAGAAATCTGTTTACGCATCTGCTGGGATGAAATTCAACATCGCATCACCTCGGCAATTGGGAGAAGTTTTGTTTGATGTGCTGAAAATTGATCCGAAGGCGAAAAAAACTAAAACCGGACAATACGCGACTGGCGAAGATGTGCTTTCGAAAATGATTGACCGTCATCCTATGGTACAGCAAGTGCTTGACTACAGACAGCTGGTAAAGTTGAAGAACACTTATGTTGATACATTACCTGAGATGGTGAATCCACGAACTGGACGCATCCACACTTCGTATCAGCAGGCGGTTGCCGCAACGGGAAGACTTAGCTCCAATAACCCCAACCTGCAAA
>JBJTQS010000230.1:0-5588 GCA_046075765.1 Bacteroidota bacterium | reverse complement strand
GGGGTACCAGGTGGTGTATACGCTCGGATTCAGTCCCGATCCGTTCTGCATGGTATCTCCTGTAGCATCGGCAATGTAAGCGCCGTTAGTCACAAACAATAAATTACCGCTGCTGTCACATATTGTAGATACTGCTCTGCGAAAATCCATTTCGCGAAGAGTATGGTTAATTGATGGTTGACCTGATGTAAAATCAATATCAATGCCACCCCAAGGTAGTCCGCCAATGTAGTTTGCATAGCCCATCATCCATAAATTGTTAATACCCTGTGACAATAACAAGACAGGAAACATCAATAATACAAGGGTTAATTGAGCAATTCTTTTCATCGTCAATGTATGATTACAATCTTTCGGCTCCCGGACCTAATTGTTGCCAGGGTTGTGCGCAAACGGGTTTTTCTTGAAAGATGAAAAGTATACATAGAGTTAATAAAAAAGTTCGATGAAATCCAAATGACTTAACAATACTATCATCACCTGAATTGAGAATGAAAAACGCATTCATAGGTTATTATTTATTGTAAAAATAGTAAAATAATCGAAATAAATTATGCGGTTTCTGCGGCTTACCGACAACAAGCAAACTACCTACCAATAAAATATATAATTTTGAGTCATAAATCATACCCATGTACACCACCCTCCAACCCGTATTGCAACAAGAGCTCAAAGAGATAGAAGCAGCAGGATTATTCAAGAAAGAACGAATTATCGTTTCTCCGCAAGGAGCCGACATCAAACTTGCTGATGGCATGGAAGTGGTGAACTTTTGCGCAAACAATTACTTGGGACTTTCTTCACATCCTAAAGTTGTGGATGCCGCCAAACAAGCCATCGATTCACATGGCTATGGCATGTCATCAGTAAGATTTATTTGCGGAACACAAGACATACACAAGGAGCTTGAAAGAAAATTATCCGAGTTTCTCGGAACAGAAGACACCATTCTTTATGCGGCTGCATTTGATGCGAACGGCGGAGTGTTTGAACCCTTGTTTAATGACCAGGATGCCATTATCTCCGATGAATTGAACCACGCTTCCATAATCGATGGCGTCCGTTTGTGCAAAGCACAAAGGATGCGCTATAAGCACAACGACATGGCCGACCTTGAAACGCAATTGCAAGCCGCTATGCACTTACGGCATCGCATCATCGTTACGGATGGCGTGTTCTCCATGGATGGAACCATCGCCCAATTAGACAAGATCTGTGAGTTGGCCGATAAATACCAGGCGCTCATCATGGTTGATGAATGCCATGCATCTGGTTTCATGGGAAAAACCGGACGAGGCACCCATGAGCATCACAATGTGATGGGACGCATCGATATCATTACTGGAACATTGGGCAAGGCGCTTGGAGGTGCCTTGGGTGGATTCACCTCTGGGAGAAAAGAAATCATAGATATTTTACGCCAGCGCTCTAGGCCATACCTTTTTTCGAACTCGCTTGCACCATCCATTGTAGGAGCTTCCATTGCAGTTTTGGATCTGCTTAGCAGCACCACCGACCTTCGCGACAAACTTTGGAACAATACGGCCTATTTCCGTGAAAAAATCAAAGACGCTGGCTTCGATATAAAACCCGGAACACACCCTATCGTTCCAATCATGCTTTATGATGCCAAGCTTGCACAGGATTTCGCTTCTAAACTCCTCGATGAAGGCATTTACGTTATCGGGTTTTTCTATCCTGTTGTGGCCAAAGGAAACGCACGCATCCGCGTGCAGATCTCAGCCGGACATGAACAACACCATCTCGATAAAGCAATTGCTGCATTTACAAAAGTGGGAAGAGAGCTGAAAGTTGTAAGCTGATGGACGATTTACGATGTACGATATACGATTTACGATATACGATTTACGACTTGCCTTGAGCTCTTCCGATAGTTATCGGTCCGATAGTTATCGGTCCGATAGTTATCGGACGAAGGGTGGACGATTGATGGTTGATGATTGGTGGTTGAACCTCATAGTATACCGGATTGAATGATTTGGTAAATAATCAAATAGCTGTTATTCAATTTTTTGCATTACGATTTTTGGTGTTTTGGAACTTTTCAACAGCCTGTTCGTAAACATTGACCCGGTTCGATTCTGTAAGCCGGTAAATGTTAACTAATGTCAAGGATCACAAAGTTGTTATTGGTATTTGGGCTTTTTTCTTGGTCAGTTTCAAAAGGCCAGGAGATGTCAGCCATTAACCCTGCCAATGCTCAAAATAGTTCAGCGAATCCCACTGAGGCGCGCAAGGAAAATACCGAACCAAAACTGTCGGCCTTCCGGACAGCCGAAGGAGTGAACTTGCAATGGAACGCTCTGGAGCCAGATAAAAAAATAAGATACCTGATAGAATCGGGAATAGATGGCGAGAATTTTGTTGGAAATGGCATATTGGAGGGCGGAAAACAACGCCAACTTTCCTTCATAGATAAAGTATCAGGTGCCTCGGGGAGATATTACAGGGTACGAACCGAAAAAGACGGACAAACCATTTCGCTTTCCGAACCTTGTTTTGTTGTTGGGGTTGAAGAAAAGCCGTTTTCTATGTACCCCAATCCTACCAATGGCGAATTGTTTACAGACCTATTCAATGACTTCAAAGGTCAATCCATGAGGGTAATAGTAAAGGACACGGAAGGCAATATCCAAGTATCAAAGCAGGTCCCTATAGAGGATAAACTCAGTAAAATCAAAATACTGACTGGGCGCGATGGCCTAAAACCAGGCCAATACCAAGTAAGCATGGCATTTAAAAACCGAACCTTTTCGGAGACCATCACGGTTAAATAGTGTGCCCCAATAAAAAAGGCAATTCCCTACTTTTGTGGGTGTCATCAAACATTTCATGACTAGCTCACACCCATCCAATCATTTTGATATCATTGTAGCCGGTGGCGGTATCGTGGGATTGGCCGCAGCGTATAAAATAAACTGCCGATTCCCTCACCTGCGTTTGTTAGTTTTGGAAAAGGAAAAGGAAGTTGCAGCGCATCAAACAGGACACAATTCGGGTGTGATACATTCCGGTTTGTATTACAAACCCGGAAGCTACAAAGCCAAGAACTGTGTTGATGGTCGCCGCGAACTGGTAACATTCGCCAAAGAACACAACATACCACACGACATTTGCGGCAAAGTGGTTGTTGCCACCAAAGAGTCAGAGCTACCTCACCTCAACAAAGTTTTTGGAAATGGTTTGCAAAACGGAGTTGAGGGCATTCGAAAAATCAATGCAGATGAAATCCGAGAAATCGAACCCTTTTGTATTGGAATCGAAGGCATTCATGTGCCTTGTACCGGCATCATTGATTACGCCGAAGTTGCGCGTACTTATGTGCGCTTAATCGAAGCAAAGTTTCCCGGCAGCAAAGTGCTCACCGAACATGAGGTAATCGACTTCGGTCATTCCGACGGACAAATGCATGTTAAATCCAATAAAGGAGCATTCACATCAAATCATGTTGTGTGTTGCACAGGATTGCAGTCTGATCGTATTGCAAAAAAGGAAGGTGTTCAACCAGGTATGCAAATCGTAGGGTTCCGTGGTGATTACTACGACCTGTCTGCAAAGGGGATGTCGAAAGTTCGCCATTTGATTTATCCTGTTCCGAATCCACAATTTCCATTCTTGGGTGTACACTTCACCAGGATGATACAAGGCGGTGTTGAGTGCGGTCCCAATGCCGTATTCACATTCAAACGCGAAGGATATGGGAAAACAGATTTTGATTTTCGCGACACATTTGAAGCACTAACTTACAAAGGAACCTGGAAGTTGTTTTACAAGCATTGGCGCTTTGGTTTGGATGAATATCGCAGGGCTTTTTCAAAGCGACTTTTCCTAAATCGCCTCCGCCATTTGATTCCATCATTGGAAATGGATGATTTGGTGCCAGGTCGTGCAGGGGTACGTGCGATGGCATTGGATCCTGATGGGGATATGATCGATGATTTCAAAATCGTTGAGCATGGAAACGCCCTTCATGTATTGAATGCACCATCGCCAGCTGCAACGGCATCATTGGCCATCGGTACAGCTATTTGCGAAATGGCAACAAGCCAGTTCAAACTCTCCTGATCAATATAGCTGTCGCACCCTAACGGTGTTACGCACCTTTCCCAGGGCCTCTACTACTTTTGAAGAAGTTCGACGATCCACATCAACCACCACATAACCTATGTCGTTGTTGGTCTTGAGGTACTGTCCCAGGATATTCACTTTCATGGATGACAACAATCCATTGATGTCGGACAAAACTCCTGGAACATTCTTGTGAATATGTAATAGCCTGTGAGCATCGTATTGAACGGGCAAACTCAAAGCAGGAACGGATAGTGATCCTGTAGTAGATCCTGTTTCCAAGAAGCTGATGAGCTTGGATGCCACATCAATCCCAATACTTTCCTGCGCTTCGGCGGTTGAGCCTCCGATATGTGGAGTGAGCACCACATTGGACATACCCTGGAAAACGGAATGAAAAGGGTCGTTATTCGACTTAGGCTCCTTATCGAAAACATCAACTGCCAAAGAAGCAATTTGTCCGCTTTTGAGTGCATTGGCAACGGTTGCGCTGTCCATCACATCTCCCCTACTCAAATTAATGAGAACAGCACCCTTTTTCATTTTGCGGATACTAGAGGCACTGATCAGGTTTTTGGTTGATGCCGAGCCGGGCACATGCAGTGTTACAATATCCGATTGCTTAAGCAACTGCTCCAATGAGGCCGCTTTGCGCGCGTTTCCCAAAGCGAGTTTTGGTTCCACATCATGAAAGATCACTTGCATGCCTAGGCTTTCGGCGAGCACAGAAACCTGAGAGCCGATATGACCATAGCCAACTATGCCCAGTACTTTGCCACGCACCTCATGACAGCCATCAGCAGATTTATTCCAATTACCGGCATGCATCATGGTATTTTTTTCTGGAATCCGACGCATGAGTGTGATACAATGACCAATTACCATTTCGGCAACAGAGCGTGTATTGGAGTAAGGTGAATTGAAGATGGCTACGCCGCGATCGACTGCGGCTTCCATATCAATCTGGTTGGTTCCTATGCAAAACGCCCCAGCTGCAATGAGCTTTGGCGCAGCAAGCAATACGCTCTCGGTAAGCTGAGTCTTGGAACGGAGACCCAGCAAGTGGACTTGCTTCATTTTCGAAACGAGTTCCTTCTCTGGCAGTGCTGACTTTAAAGTCTCCACATTCTTATAGCCAGCATCCTTGAACCTTTTTATGGCTGTAGGATGAACTCCCTCAAGAAGTAGGATGTTGATTTTGTCTTTGGGATAGGATGTGGGGTGCTGCATGTAGGATGAAAATAGTACACGAAACTACAAAAGAACAGCAAATCAACATAGACCTTTCAGTCATTCAACAGCCTCGACAATTCTTCAGAGAGTGCTTTGGGGTCGGGCATGTATAATTGATATTTGCTTACAAAAAGTTGGTTGCCGACATTTTCCAGCGCATATTCTATCAAGATTTGGTCTTTGTATGCTCCCAATACGATCCCTATAGGAGGGTTATCACCAGCAATGTTTTCTTCCTTGGAAAAATAATTCAGATACAAATTCAT
>JBJTQS010000229.1:0-14392 GCA_046075765.1 Bacteroidota bacterium | reverse complement strand
TGAAATCACTCGACCCCTTCACCCTGAATTTATCTGTAAACCTAGAACCCTTATACAGCATCATACTGGCATGGTTCTTTTTCGGTGAAGCAGAACTGTTCAGTCCAGGTTTCATATTAGGTACATTAATCATTTTGTCGGCCTTAGTAGTGCATACACGCTACAAATGGAAGCTCAATAGCTTGACAAGTCAATAAGCACACCTTTTTTAAGTCTAATTTGATTATTATTGGGATGTAATTGGCCCAATTGAATGATTTTAAAATGAAAGCCTTCCTTAATCGCATAATTCTTCTGGCTGTATTTTGCCTTACATGCTTATTAAACCTTTCCGCATCTGCTCAAACGTTTAGTCTAACTACTTACAATACAACCTCGGGACTACCTGGAAATCAGATCAACGATTTGCATCAGGACCGACATGGACGGTTATGGGTAGCCACGATGAATGGTGCTGCTATTTTCAATGGAGAGAAATTCACTCGGTTTGAGAAAAGCGAACCGGAAGCGTCCAATCCTGTTAAGACTATTTTCGAGGATAGCAAAGGCAACATCTGGTTGGGCATGTTGCGTGAAGGGATCGTAAAAATCAATAACGCAGGCGAAAAAAAATACTTCAGACTGCCAAATGGCTTGGTTGGTGATGATGTTTACGCCATCACGGAGGATGGCAAAGGGGATATCTGGATTGGCACAACTAACGGATTATCCCGCTTTCATGATAATCGCTTCAGCAACTACACCGTATTCAGAGGATTGGTGAACAATCATGTGAATGCAATACTTGCTGACTCTAAAGGAAGGCTATGGATTGCAACTATGGGCGGAGTGAGTATGTTCGATGGCAATCGTTTTACCAATTTCACAATTGAAAACGGACTTACAAACAATTCATGCGCCAGCTTACATGAAGACCTAGGGGGCCGTATCAGGGTTGGAACCTATTCCGGTGTTTGCACCTTTCTCAATGGTCGCTTTTTTGCCGACCCCGCCATGCAGCAAGTTAACTCGGATCGCATCGAAGAAATTTTCCAAAAGGGAGATAACGCTATAGTTACCTCCACCTTCAATAACGGACTTGCTATATTCAGTAAAAACGGCTTTCAACGCATCAACACGTCAGAAAACCTGCCGAGCAATATTGTGAAATCGGCGATAATCGATCGGGAAGGAATATATTGGATTGGTACATGGAGTGGACTTTGCAAGTGGAACAGCGAGAAATTCACCCAATACACTCACGAAAACGGATTATCCAACAACAATCTCCTATCCCTTTCTGCTGACCCTAACAATGGAGTTTACTTCGGAACCTTGACAGGCGGGTTGAACAAGTTAAGCGATGGAGTGATTTCATCAATTGGCAGCGATGAGGGATTAGGCAACCTATCGATTTGGTGCCAGTACACTGACACCGACGGTCAGATTTGGATAGGCACAGAATCCGGGCCTGCCATGCTGGATCCTTTGACAAAAAAAACAACATTCCCATACTTGGAGTTGAATTATCTCAATGTTTTTTCAATCAACAGGAACTTAAATGGCGAGCTACTTTTAGGTACTGAAGATGGGTTATTTGTTTATCCTAAATCCGGGGAAAGCAGGAAGATTGGCGTAAAGGATGGTTTACCCGATGGTCCGGTAAAATCCATCATTTCAGATGCGGGAGGACGAATTTGGATTGGGACAGGAAAAGGTCTATTCATTTCTGAAAATGGAATAACAATAGATGCCAATAAAAAATTCGGTCTGCAACCCGCTCCTATAACATCCATAAGCTTTGGATCAGAAAAAACGATTATCGTTTGCTCGAATGGATCAGGATGCCATATAATAAACCCGAACGGAAATTTGATTCAGACATTAGACGAAAACCTGGGGTTATCAAATAATGTTTGTTTGAGTGCATTTGTGGACTCCAGGCAACGATTATGGATCGGAACATCCTCGGGAGTTGATGTTATGCCCTTCAATGAAGGCAAGATTCAAGACACATTGAAAATATTCCATTTCAATTACAGCAATGGATACAATGGAGGAGAAACAAATTCTATCCGTGAGGATATTTCAGGAAATATTTGGTTTGCTACTTCAAATGGAGCTATAAAATTCCCTGTTAATGCATCATTACCCTCCACATCATTGCCAGTATTGCGAATTTCCAGTGTGGCATTATTGTTGAGCGATATCGATTGGAAAAACAAAAAAATCACTCCCGACTCATTAACTGGGTTACCAAACAATCTCGTACTTCCATACAACAACAACCATATCACATTTAATTTCGAGGGGGCCTTTCTGGCTGCTCCTAACGAAGTGGAATACCAATATATCTTGGAAAACTTCGACAATGGTTGGAGCCCCTCATCCGCACGACCCGTTGCTATATACTCGAACCTTGATGCAGGAACCTATACATTCAAAGTGAAAGCAAGTGCCAACGGCCGTGATTGGACTTCACCGGTGTTGTACACATTCACAATTAAGCCACCGTTTTGGAAAACCACGTTCTTCTATTTCCTATATGCAGCTTCTGCAATCGGATTTGTTTTTGGATTTTCAAAATGGAGAACGCGTAATTTGGAGCAAAAACGCAACGAATTGATTGGATTGGTAAATGAAAGAACCAAAGAACTGAATGAAAAAAATAAGCAGCTCGAAAAGCTATCCATTGTAGCATCCGAAACCGATAACTCTGTTATGATATTCGACTCCAAAGGTCGAGTTGAATGGGTAAACGAAGGATTCACTAAACTAACAGGATTTGAATTGAATGACATACTTTCAGCGAAAGGTAATGGCATCAATGATTTCACATTTTATCCTGATGCAATAAATTTATTGGAAAGCTGTATTAAGGATAAAAAATCCGACCTATTTGAAGCAAACATAGTTTGTAAGAACGGTTGGTCAAAATGGGTTTCCAATACTTTGACGCCTGTTTTCAATGAGGAAGGTGAGATTGAAAAAACGGTTGTCATAGCTACCGACATCACCTTACGCAAGAACATGGAGGAGCGCATACGTGAATCGCTCGAAGAAAAAGGTTTGCTACTTCGCGAAATCCATCATCGAGTAAAAAACAACCTGCAAATCATCATCAGCCTATTCAATTTGCAGTCACATTACGTGGAGGATAAAAAAGCCTTCCTGGCTCTGAAAGAGGGCCAAGATAGAATCAAGTCCATGGCGTTGATACATGAACGCTTTTACCAAAACGATGGATTATCCAAAATCGATTTCGATGACTACATCAAAAGACTTGTAGAAAACTTGTTTTTATCCTTCAATATTGGTCCAGGTAGAATTAATCCCGTAATAGAAGCCGATAAGATTTCATTGGATATAGATACCGCAGTGCCTTGCGGATTAATTATAAACGAACTGGTTTCCAACGCATTAAAACATGCGTTTGGAACTGAAGGAACAGGTGAGGTTTATGTAAGCCTCAAATATTCAACAGATACGCAAGTGCGCTTAACAGTGCAAGATACCGGAGTTGGGCTGCCTGCAGATTTTGATGTGTTCAAGTCAGATTCGCTCGGAATGCAACTGATCAACGCCCTATCAAACCAATTGGATGGGACATTGAAAGTCGTGGTAGAGCACGGAACCCAATTTACCTTGGATTTCAATGTTCCTGAACATGTTACTAAAGCCTAAATCGATGTTGTAACATTTATACGAATTGATGGTATTTTACCTATTTTTGAGTGTATCAACATCCCGATTATGAGCAACACAAAAATCTTGGTCATTGAAGACGAATCTATCGTTGCGAAAGATCTACAACATACCTTGATCAAGTTAGGGTATGATGTACCCGTAACCGCATCTAATGCGGAAACAGCTTTTATGCGTCTTGATGAGGTGAATCCTGATCTTGTTTTTTTGGATGTGAAATTGAAAGGTGAAATTGATGGCATCCAGATTGCGGAAAAGATCCGTGACCATTATGAGATTCCCGTGATATTTCTTACTTCGTTTGTTGACAAGGAGACTTTGGATAGAGCCAAAGTCACTGAACCTTACGGCTACCTGGTAAAACCTTTCAACGAACCTGATTTGCGTTCTACTGTGGAAATGGCATTGTACAAATTCGCCAAGGACCAGGAGACACGCAACGAAAAGGAGCGATTCGAAAATGCACTCACCAATTTAGATGATGCCATCATCACGCTTGATACCGATTTTCGAATTTCGTTTTTGAATCCCAAAGCAGAAGAACTCGTCGGTAAAAGTTTGGAGCACGCTGAGGGTACAGATTTCTTCGATGTATTTGAAATCACCGATCCCAATGGCAATAAATTCGATCGCAACACGCTGCATCGCCAAGCTGTAGCCGATAAAGCTTTGGATCTCGATAACTCCACCATACGAATCACAGGCGCAAATCCAATCAGTGCATCACTTACATGTTCGCCTGTAAAAGATGAAAAGGAAAATCTTGTTGGTTATGCGGTCTTGGTACGCAAAGGACAATCCAACCAAGGCAAAACAGCCAACTCATCCGAGTCCATCGGAAGTGTGGTGATTCAGAATTCGTTTTTTGTGAAGAAAGGCTCCATGTTGGTGAAGGTTTTCATCGAAAACATCAACTGGATTCAAGCCATGGATAACTATGTAATCATCCAAACCGCATCCGATCAATTCATCATCCACTCCACAATGAAGGACATTGAATTGAAACTGCCTTCAGACAGATTCCTTCGTGTGCACCGTTCGTACATCATTGCAGTTGACAAAATCAATGTACTTGATGAAAACACTGTTCTGATTGGAGAAAAGACCATCCCCGTTGGAAAATCCTACAAGGATGCCTTTATGAGCCGATTGAATTTCCTTTGATAGATCTATAGAAAATAAGAAGCCCCGAAAGAGTTTTACTCATTTCGGGGCTTTTGCTTTATTGCAAAGGTTGACGGATTACTTTTTGTCGTCTTTCACTTCTTCGAAATCTACATCGGTAACATCACCACTGCCACTTGAACCGGCAGCACCTTGATCTGAGGTAGCAGAACCCGCAGGCTGTTGCTCTTGAGAAGCCTTGTACATCTCCTCTGAAGCTGCTTGCCATGCTGCATTGATTTCGTTCATGGCTGTTTCAATGTCGGCCATGTTGCGTGACTGGTGAGCTTCTTTCAATTTCACCAATGCCTTTTCAATCGGCTCTTTTTTATCGGCAGACAACTTATCGCCATACTCCTTCAGTTGCTTTTCGGTTTGGAAGATCATGGTGTCAGCTTGATTGACCTTTTCTACCTCCTCTTTGGCCTTCTTATCGGAATCAGCATTAGCCTCAGCCTCATGCTTCATACGCTTAATCTCGTCGTCGGTCAAGCCGGATGAAGCTTCGATACGGATGTTCTGAGACTTTCCGGTTGCCTTATCCTTGGCAGTTACGCTTAGGATTCCATTGGCATCGATATCGAAAGTTACTTCAATCTGTGGGGTGCCGCGTGGTGCGGGTGGAATCCCATCGAGGTGGAAACGACCGATGGTACGGTTATCCTTGGCCATAGGGCGCTCACCCTGCAGCACGTGGATTTCAACTGAAGGCTGGCTATCGGAGGCTGTAGAGAAAACTTCTGATTTACGAGTAGGGATGGTGGTATTGGATTCGATGAGTTTTGTGGAAACACCGCCTAAGGTTTCAATACCGAGTGAAAGTGGTGTAACATCCAACAACAACACATCCTTAACCTCGCCAGTTAGCACTGCACCTTGGATGGCAGCGCCAACGGCTACCACTTCGTCTGGGTTAACTCCTTTGGAAGGCTTCTTACCGAAAAACTTCTCAACCAATTCTTGAATGGCTGGGATACGAGTTGATCCTCCAACCAGAATCACTTCATCCACCTCATTGGCCGACATCTTCGCATCGGAAAGAGCCTTTTTGCATGGCTCGAGTGTACGCTGAATTAGTTTATCAGCAAGCTGTTCGAACTTGGCGCGTGTAAGAGATTTCACCAAGTGCTTGGGGATTCCATCCACAGGCATGATGTATGGCAGATTGATCTCTGTTTGACTGGAACTTGAAAGCTCAATCTTGGCCTTCTCTGCCGCTTCCTTCAGGCGTTGCATGGCCATAGGATCCTTGCGAAGGTCCAAACCTTCGTCTGAAAGGAATTCCTGTGCCAACCAATCGATGATAACCTGGTCGAAATCATCACCGCCCAAATGTGTATCGCCATTTGTTGATTTCACTTCGAATACGCCATCACCAAGCTCAAGTATTGAAACATCGAAAGTACCACCGCCTAAATCGAAAACGGCCACTTTGGTGTCTTTGTGGTTTTTGTCAAGACCATAAGCCAAGGCAGCTGCAGTTGGCTCGTTGATGATGCGCAACACTTTGAGTCCTGCGATTTCACCCGCTTCTTTGGTAGCTTGACGCTGACTGTCGTTGAAGTATGCTGGAACAGTTACAACGGCCTCAGTCACCTCATTACCCAAGTAATCTTCAGCGGTTTTTTTCATTTTCTGAAGTACCATTGCCGATATTTCTTGCGGAGTGTAGTTGCGGTCGCCGATTTTAACGCGGGCGGTGTTGTTTTCCCCTTTTACAACTTGGTAGGGAACCCTGCCAACCTCTTCAGTTACTTTATCAAAGGACTCACCCATAAACCTTTTGATGGAGTAAATGGTCTGAGTTGGGTTAGTAATTGCCTGACGCTTAGCAGGGTCGCCTACTTTACGTTCGCCGTCTTTAATGAATGCTACAATTGAAGGGGTTGTACGACGCCCTTCGCTGTTTGGTATAACCACGGGTTCGTTCCCCTCCATTACAGCTACGCAGGAGTTGGTGGTTCCAAGGTCGATTCCGATTACTTTTCTCATTTTATTATTGTTTTTGACCTGTTAGTCAAGTACCATGCCATTGACATGACGGGGAAATAATGGCATAAATAGAAGACAGATCAGTGCAAACACTGACTCTATGTATGACAAAAAGACACAGATTTATTGAAAGCCCAAATCGGAGGTATAAATTCCGTTTTTGAGCTCATCCAAGGCTGGCGGGTCCATAACCTTATCGGCACGCACCACAATGCTCCTGCTGGATAGAATTCCAGTGCCATTTTGGATATTAGAGTAAACAGGAGGCGTGGTTAATAGGTTGGTGCCAGGAGCGTTGATGTCGACATAATTTGCCAAGAACTCAGCGCCTACAGTCACGATGAAATCGAGGTTGCCAGCATAGCGTCGGATATTGGGATCGGCATCCAACTTGGAATCAACGAACTTGTAAAATTTCTCGCCGTCAATTTCATTGGTGATTTCAGATTCAGAGACAGGGTCGGTGACTGTACGATTAGGGAAAACCCAATCGATGTATTTTGGTGTAATGGTGCCTGCAGCCACATTCTCCTCGTTGAATTTGAAACGGATGGTAAGATTGTAGACACGACCTGTTTCGTTGGTGGTGTAACGAGCGGTTACAGGAAACTGACTTGCCCAACGAATTTGCTCGGTGGTGTTGGGACGAAGTATGTTGACTGGCTGAACTATCGGAGTTTGACCACTGAACTCGTTACTTGTTATGGTGTTTCGGGCCACCACTTTGTATTCGCTATCGGTGTAAATCGTTTCACCATTGGTACGGTAAAGAATGTTTGGAGTACTTGGAAATGAACCTGGGTCTTTAGGTGGACCTTCGAAACGAACCAGAGGGAACGAATCCAAAACTTGGAAGCTATTGCCGATTTTGCGAAGTCGGTACATTTTCACTTCAAGCACACCATCGGCATAGTAAACAGAGTCAGGGACCTGAGACATCACCAATGCATTGCCCTCACCAAGAAAGGCTTTTTGAATTCGCACGACTTGGGTGTCTATACCTGGGTCCAAGATGCCATAAATGACCCCGATTTCCTTGTAAGGAGCATTGAGTTCAATGTCGTTATCGCATGAGTGGAAGGTAAAGGCCAACAACACAAGGGCCGAAGCTAAACAGATACGCTTAATCATACACCAAAAGTAATACTTGTTACGTTGTGTAATGCCAATTGCCTATTTTTGAACATAATTTGTAAACACTTTGATTTACAGAGCCCAATACCTCATTTTAGCTTCCATTTTATGGATGGCCTCTACCAATAACGCATCAGCGCAACGGGTACGAGATCGCTTTGAACTGTTATCCTTCAGCGACAACTTCGATACGCCATCCGATAAGTGGACTACCGAGGCCAATTCCGATAATTTATTGGTTATACAAGATGGAGAGTACATTCTGCATCGTAAAAACACCTTCACTCCATTCCTGGTAATTGCAGGCTTAGAAAAGGAGATTGATGATTGTAGACTGGTAGCATCGCTAAGATTGGATAAAAACTACGGCTCTGATCCAACAGCAGGCATACTATTCATGATGCAGCCTCAAGCATCAGGAGGATTTCTAATAGAGTTGAATAGGAAAAAGGAGTTTCGGGTGCGACAAATCACCGCTGGCAAATATCAATATCTGACAGGAACATCCAAGAACGGCGGTTGGGCAAAATGCGCACCAGCCAATGAGGCAGGCTTAAACAATGTAATTGAAATCCGGACTGCAGGTGGTAATTATGACCTTTTTGTAAACGATGTTTACCTGGTCAGTTTTTTTGAACCAGCATACAAAAGTGGCAGCATAGGAATAGTGATCGGACCAGACACACGTGCAAGGCTCGACTATGTTTACATATTCACCAAAGGCCAGCCGACAAATGATGCCATTGCCCCGGCTGATAGCAATTATGAAACTGTCTCATCTGGAGAAGAGATGATCAAGTTGGCGGAGTCCATCATCCAACTTAAAACACAGATTAACGCACTGAAGCAAGACAATGACGAACTGAAAAAAGCGATCTCCTCCCTACGCAGTGGCGATAGTGAAAAATCAGCGGAAATCAGATCCATGGAGGCGGAAATCAAATCCATGCAGGACCAGATTGCAAACCGCGATGCCGAAATCGCAAAACTTACCACTGAAAGGGATGCATTGGCGAAGTATAAGGAAATGACTGGAGGGAATGAGAACAGCGATGTGGTTATCACCTTGTCGAAAGCACTTAAAGCAGAAAAAGAGAAAAACTTAAAACTGGAAGAGGAAATAAGAAAACTGAAGACGATTGACGACTCGCCCTGAGCCTGTCCGATAGCTATCGGACGAAGGGTTGACGACATACGATATACGATTGACGATTGACGATTGGGAATGACTTATTGAAATTTTCTCATCCTTTATCAACTTAGAAAACTCATGGACGCTAAGAAAATAACCACACACACGCTTTTAGAAATGAAAAGGCGCGGAGAAAAAATCTCCATGTTAACCGCCTATGATTTTTCGCTTGCGCGGATACTGGATGACTCGGGCATCGATGTGATTCTGGTTGGTGACTCTGCCTCAAATGTGATGGCGGGACATGAAACCACCCTACCTATCACACTGGATCAAATGATTTACCACGCATCTTCGGTTGTGCGTGCGGTAAAGCGTGCACTGGTTGTTGTGGATCTTCCTTTTGGTTCTTATCAAGGAAATTCAAAAGAAGCCTTGAATTCGGCTATTCGCATCATGAAAGAATCAGGCGCTCATGCTGTAAAGTTGGAAGGCGGTGCTGAAATCATTGAGTCGGTTAGTAGAATCCTGTCCGCAGGTGTGCCCGTTATGGGACATCTTGGACTAACCCCGCAATCCATATATAAATTCGGTACCTATGTGGTTCGTGCGCGAGAAGATGCGGAGGCTCAAAAGCTGATGGATGATACGCACATGCTGGAGCAAGCCGGATGCTTTGCTGTTGTGCTGGAAAAGATACCAGCCACATTAGCAGGAAAAGTTGCACAACAGATTCAAATGCCTGTCATAGGAATTGGAGCGGGTAATCAGGTGGACGGACAGGTTCTGGTTTTGCATGATATGCTGGGCATCAACAAGGAATTCAATCCGCGCTTTCTACGCCGTTACGCCGACCTATACGGCACCATACATCAAGCCACCCAATCGTATATCAACGACGTGAAAAGTCGTGATTTCCCGAACGAAAAGGAGCAATACTGATTTGCATTGGAAATCCAAGTACTGTACGAGGACAACCACCTGATTGCTGTAAATAAACGGCCGGGGGATATTGTTCAAGGTGACAAAACCGGGGATGAGCCGCTAAGCGAAAAGGTAAAACGATACATCGGCGACAAATACCAAAAGCCAGGTGCGGTTTTCCTAGGCACCATTCATCGTATCGATCGGCCAGTAAGCGGGGTTGTGCTATTTGCAAGAACCAGCAAGGCGCTAGAGCGGATGAACGAGCAATTCCGTGAACGCGAGGTGCAAAAAACCTATTGGGCAGTTACTCAAAGTACCCCTAACCCAGAACACGGAAAACTAGTACACTACCTAGTAAAGAAAGAGTCTCTGAATAAATCCTTTGCATCGATAGATGCCAAACCTGGCTCCTCCCATTGCGAACTCGACTACCGTGTTCTTGCTGCCACCGAACGCTACACATTGGTGGAAGTGCTTCCATTAACCGGCAGGCATCACCAAATACGAGTGCAATTATCCACCATCGGATGCCCCATAAAAGGCGATTTGAAATATGGAGCCAAGCGCAGTAACCCCGATGGTTCCATACATCTGCACGCGCGAAAACTTGAGTTCATACATCCGATCAGCAAATTGCCGGTCACGATCACTGCTGAAGTACCAAAAGACAATCTATGGTTGGATTTGTCCAGGATGGCAGAGGGATAAATCCCTGACTATTTTGCCATTTAAGATAAAGCTTTTATCAACGTAGCAAAATCTTGGCTACCCCATTTAAGTTTTTTCCGAACCGAATCAGATACATCCCTTTATCTAAGGATGAAAGATCCAAGGTCATGTCGCACGATTCATGATTGAAAAACAAGACAGTACGACCGGATATGTCCTGAACTATTAATTGGTCTCTTTCAACTGATAGACCTGTTTGCAACCTAACAACTCCTGAACTGGGATTGGGGAACACTTTTGAATCGGACTGTACCTCATCGAAAACGCCAGATGTTCCAACTACCTCGATGTAGCATTTCTTAGTAGTTGAATCCGATCCAAATCCATTTGATACTATCAATTCGACCTCGTATATGCCGGCAGAATTGTAAACTATTCCAGTTGGATTTTGAGAGGACGCTCCTGTAATTGTAGCTCCTGGAAAACTCCAATTCCAAGAGGATGGGAAATATGAGCTTTGATCGAAAAAATCAATTGGCTGGCCAACCTGCGCAGTCCTTAAAGACACCTTGAAATCTGCAACCGGTTTCGACAAGTAGGGAGTTTGTAATGCTGCAATAAATCCCCCTGCGGCGGTAAGGACCATGATTCCATCCTTTGCCAGTGCCATATTGTTGTAAACGTTACTGCCAATATTATACTGCCATTTGATGGTTTGCAAGTCTGGTGTAAAAGCATAATACATGGCAGATTGATTGTTAACATATACTGTGCCATCGGCACCAATAGAGATAGAACCTTGATTTATTGAAACTACGGATGAGTTTAAAACCTGACCACTGGCATGGCTAAGTCTCTTAACAAAACCTTGATCGAATATATAAATAGTGCTGTCCGGAGCGACACTGATATTGCCGGAAAAATTAGTTCCAGTTGTCGTTTGTGGAGCGTAAGACCATATCGGGAACAAGCCATTTCCAACATCTTCAAAAGCATAAAGATTGCCTCCATCCCTCCAAAAATAAATCCGGTTTTCTGGACCTAGTGTAATCGGATTCTCCTGGTCGGGATCGCCGGGAATTGGATCTGAATCATACAGTGATTGACCCGTTTCCATATCTATTGCGGTTAAAACGATTGGCTGGAAAATGCCTCCTGTAATGCGATAAACCCGAGAACTATTGGCTGCCAAACCCACTACTGGACCAATAGCGATGTACTCCAGATTGGTCCAAACAGTATCACCATTGTCTTTGTCAAGCCTCATGGTTGTCCGAAGGCTTCCAATCGGACCGTTCACAATGACATCCCCATCACATGAAAAAACACATCCGGGATATGCACCAAAGGTTAATGAGATATGAGGAGATCGCCACTTGATATTGCCTGTAGCGGGCTCCAAAGCATACAGAGAATCTGAATCGTAATCATGTGCGTAAACAGCATCTTCGGTAAAACCTATGGCATATAAGATTGATGTGTTGCTGATGAATGGCGAGGTCCAAACCAATGTGCCATTTTGTAGATTTCTGCACTCTATCACTGAAGTGTAAGGAGAGAAAACCGTTCGGGAAGTCACAAATTGATCACCGAAAGTATAAACCGCCATCCCAATGGTTGCACTTACCGGCGAAGTGGCACCCCATAAGGGTGTGGAATTTTGGGGACCTGTGATTTTGCTTGCCCCCGACCGAGAGCTTTGCCCTCCGAATGTAGACCAATTTTGGGCTCGTGAGTCAAATACAAAAAGTGTAATTGATAAAAAAACGCATACAAATGTAACATTGGTTACAAATCTTCCAGCGACTTTATTTAACATTTGAATTAGTTTAAAATTTAGTTAACTAATGTAAAAATAAAATGTTTTTGTGTAACAGTTAAATATTTGAAAAACATTTCAACTCATACGTATGAAAAACCATTTCTTTATCGTGCCATTGGTTTCCCTGATGATATCTTGCTCATCAGGGAATGAAAAAGACATCCAGACGGATTCAACTACCAACCGTCCCGCATACGACCTTACCAAAACCGATCCTAATGCGAAAGTTGTTGAATTAACCATTGTGGCGCAGGGCGAGGACATGTCAAAAATGTCTTTCGATATGAAATCGATGAAGGTGTCGGCTGGAACCACGATCAGGCTTACCATAAAAAGCACTTCTCCTGATGCCTCCATGCCTCACAATTGGGTGTTAGTACATAAAGGAACCATGGAGCAGGTAGCAATGGCTGGGCTTCAGGCTGGTCGGGAATTGGCTTTTGTTCCAAAAAGTCCGGACGTGCTGGTGCACTCTAAACTTTTGGGTCCAGGTGAAGAGCAAATTCTCACCTTTTCAGCGCCTCCTCCTGGTGAATATGAATACGTGTGCACCTACCCTGGTCATTGGTCGATTATGAACGGCGTGTTAACCGTTGAATAATCACTGAGGATCCACATCCACTTGGATCAACAATGATCGGTGTGATGGGGCTTGCAGGAATTCGTCTGTTACTCTGGCTATAGCTTCGCGCACCTGTTGCGGCGAACTGTTGCGCTCCAATTTCAAGAGCAAATATTGGATGTAGTAATTGCGTATCCGGGAAACGGCAGGTGTTGCAGGACCCAACAAACGATCTCCGAACACGTTTCGTAAATCACGGGTAAGTAGCTCCGTTAATCTTACCAATGTTTTAAAATCGCGATGACGGATTTTAAACCTGATCACCCGGAATAATGGCGGGTACTTGAACTTGTTTCGCTCGGCCAATTCGTATTTGTAAAACGATTTGTAATCGTTGTTCACCACAAATCCCAATACCGGATGTGTTGGATCAAAAGTCTGAATCACTACCCTACCCCGCTTTTTCCTCCTTCCGGCTCTTCCAGCCACTTGTGATAGTAATTGGAAACTGCGCTCGGCAGCTCGGAAATCTGGGAACCCAAGTAAATTATCGGCATTCAAAACACCTACCAAACCCACATTGTCGAAATCTAGACCTTTGGTCACCATTTGGGTGCCAACCAAGATGTCTATTTCACCGGTTTCGAATCCATGTAAAATCCGCATGTATCCTGAACGTGAAGAGCCCGTATCCAAATCCAATCGCGCCACCTTGGCGTCGGGGAAAAATATTGAAATATCGTCTTCAATACGCTCAGTACCCACGCCTTTCAAACGAATATCGGGATCGCCACAGGCTTTACATGCTTTGGGTGGTGGTTGACTGAATCCACAATAATGGCATTTGTTTTGTCCAGTCTGCTTGTGATATGTCAACGACACATCGCAATTGATGCAACGTGGCGACCAAGAACATTTCTGGCATTCCATCATGGGAGCAAAACCTCTTCTGTTTTGAAAAAGGATTACCTGCTCTTTTGATTCCAAGGAGGATTTAATCGCATCCAGTAAGTCGGTTGAGAAGAACGATTTGACTTTTTTCTTCTTATAGGCTTCCTTCAAATCAACCAATTGTATTTCGGGCATACTGATACCACCGAAACGACCGTGCAATTCAGCTAACGTAAATTTACCATCCAAGGCGTTGTGGTATGACTCCAAGGAAGGAGTGGCGGATCCAAGCAATATATTGCAGTGGAAAAGCTTTGAACACATAATGGCGGTATCACGCGCAGCGTAACGCGGCGCAGGATCGGATTGCTTATAGCTCGAATCGTGCTCTTCATCAACTATGATTAATCCAGGC
>JBJTQS010000228.1:0-5587 GCA_046075765.1 Bacteroidota bacterium | reverse complement strand
GTAAGCGTAGCGCATCGAAGCCAGCGAAACACACCCTCACACCAACCTCGACTCCTCCAGCGCATTCTGCAAATAATCCATCAAATCTTTTGAACGGACTTCCATCAACTCACGATTACCTCGTTTGGCAGCGTGCTCTAGCTGTTTGGTTATACCGAGTCCCTGCATCAACCGAAGACCTCCCAATGAACTGGCTAAATTGTGCGCTAAAGCCTCCAACTTACCATGCTCTTCATTCTCCAGATATTGTTTGATATTTGACAAGTCTTTAGGAATGCGCTCTTGCAGCGCGTTCAGCAAAAGATCCATCGTGTTCCTGCCGTATTGAACTTCCCAGTGACGGAAAATGGATACCACATCGTCTTTGTCCACACCAACAGATTCCCCCTTCAAGGCTGGCTTACTATTGCCATTCACTAATCCTTGCCTCGCCAATGCATTCACCAAATCTTTTTCAGTGTATGGCTTGGTGATGTAATCATTCATGCCCGCATCTATGCAGCGTTCTTTTTCTGAAGTAAGCGCATGCGCAGAGCATCCGATAATAGGAACGTTTATTTGCAGTTCATTGCGTACGAGTTCAGTGGTCTGCAAGCCATCCATCACAGGCATCTGGATATCCATCAATACAGCTGAATATTCGTTTTTGCGCAGCATCTCCAAGCCCACCAATCCGTTTCCGGCAATTTCAACGCTTGCTCCGTTCTTTTCCAAATAGGTTCTGGCAAGTATCTGGTTGTGTTCGTTATCTTCCACCAATAAAATGCGCAGCCCGCTTAAATTGGCTATACCTTCTTCTTTTGACTGCTCTTGGTCAAAACCTATCTCTGTTTCAGGAGTTAATGCGAAGCTGATTTCAAATGAAAACTCAGAACCTTTGCCTGGCACACTTTGTACGTCAAGCTTTCCTCTATGCAGTTCAACAAGCGATTTCACAATATTCAGTCCAAGGCCTGTTCCCCCATACATGCGGGTGGTGTAATCCTCTGCTTGAGTAAATCGGTCAAATATCATCTGTAGCTTTGATGGGTCGATGCCAATACCTGTATCCTTCACACTGAATCTTACATTCACACTCTCATCGGTACGCGCAGATTCTGTAACCCTTACTTCAATGCTGCCCACTTGAGTGAATTTTATGGAGTTCGATAACAAGTTGATCAGGATTTGCGATAGTCGAGTTTCATCACCAATTACCATTTGTGGGATATCACTGTCGAATCCAAGAATAAGCTTCAGGTTTTTGGCTTTAGCACGGGCCAAGTGCATTTGGATTACTTGCTTTACCAGACCCTCTATTTTGAATGCTCTTTTTTCAAGCTCCAATTTTCCGCTTTCTAATTTCGACAGGTCCAGGATATCATTTATGATTACGTTCAAGTTCCTTAATGCGGATGATATGATATCCACATGCCCCTGTTGCTCTCGATCGAGATTGGTTTTGCCTAAGAGGTCGTTGAACCCGATAATTGCATTCAATGGAGTACGGATCTCATGACTCATATTGGCCAAAAAAATATCTTTCGCTTTGGCTTTCTCCAATTCGATTTTTGAAGCAATCATGGCTTCTTCAGCTTTTTTCTTTAGCGTGATGTCTGCTGCAGACGCATAAATCAGCCCATCTTCTTTATTGACGCTGGCATGCCATGAAAGGAGCATTATTTCGCCGGATTTTTTTATGTAACGGTTCACAAAATCAACAACATTTTCACCACGTTCTAGGCCTTCCATGACTTTTTTTGTGTTTTCAACATCGTCTGGATGCATCATTTCCAAAAATGGGGTTCGCAACATTTCATCCCTACTCATACCCATCGAGGCGATAAAGGAGTCGCTAACTTTTGTCAAATTACCCGCTAATGTTGCAATAACTAAAAAATCATTTGGCAACATCATAAAGCTGTTCAATTGACGTTCCTGTTCTTTCAAAAGTGTAATGTCGTTTCGTATTGCTACAAACTGATAAGGTTTTTGCTCCTCATTTAAAAAAGGAACAATGGTGGCATCCACCCAATAAATGGATCCGTCTTTGGCTCGATTGCGGATCTCACCATGCCAAGTTTTGCCTGATAATATGGTATCCCATAGTTTTTTGAAAAAGGCCTTGTCGTGATAACCTGAATTGATCATGACATGGCTTTTGCCGATCAATTCACTTCGAGAATACTTAGTTTGCTCACAGAATTTATCGTTAACATAAGTAATCGTTCCCTGTGCATCTGTAACAGATACAATAGCATGACTGTCGATCGCCTTTTTGTAAGCATCTAAGGTTCCGGAAAAGAATTCTTTGGCTTCATTAGCCTTTACTGCCGATATCAATGCTGAAGTCATTGAAATCATAGGATCTAAGAAGCTGATATCATCCTCTGAATATCCACCTTTTTTATTCGCAAGCCCCAGCATTCCAATCATCACATTATCCTTGTCTTTGATGGGCACACCTAAATAGTGGTTCAATGCGGGATGTCCATGAGGGAGTCCTCCCCTTTTGGTATCTTTAGCAGGATCGTTAGAGATAACGGTTTCTCCTGTTCGCAGAGTGTAACCGAAAAGGGTGTTCAAATTGGTGAACTCCATGCCCTTTTCTTCGTATTTGCGGTACAAAGCTGCTGTCTCCTCATCCCAGGAAATGTCAGTGATGGCATAAGACTTAAGCATGGGATCTCCGTTCCGGATCAATACCTCGCCAATGAAACCGTATTCACTGCCTGTAACCGAAAGCATATGCTCCAACATCTTTTTGAAAAGTTTTCGCTTATTGCTCTTCGGATCAACAAATTCTCGGTTGATTTCCGAAAGCGCGTATAACAGGCCTAAAGCATCTTCTTGGGTTCTATCGGATTTTTTGTCGGGCGATGGCTTATTCTTATGTGGCATATGTAAATTTATGTTGTTACTTAAAGGCTATGAATAGATATTGTTAAAAATCAAAAACAACAGAAATCTGACATTCAGTTGTTTCACTTGTTTTTGGTTAGATGTTCACTTGTTTTAAAAGCAGCAATTAAAACGCGAATATCGGAAGGGAGTTTTCTCAAAAAATTGATAAATGTCATTTAATGCATAAATTATTAGTCGAATATTTGTAAAATGGTTAAGAACTCACAAAGTGATGTAGACGCTTACTCCCCTGCCAGTATAGCAGAACGGGTAGAGAAAGTGGGGGCAGCAAAGGCCAATACGCCCCTCATTCAAATGATCATGTTGGGGATGCTGGCCGGAGCCTTTATTGGATTTGGAGCCTTAGCCAACAATCTCGTTTTATCCGATCCGTTTTCTAGCATAGCCGCCACGCGCATACTGGGTGGAGCCGTTTTTTCTTTGGGATTGATGTTGGTGGTGATAGCGGGGGCAGAACTCTTCACAGGCAATAACCTGGTGGTGATGGCTTATGTTGATGGTCGCATCAGCTCCCGATTGCTCTTGCGCAGCTGGTTTGTTGTATTACTATCCAATCTCGCTGGAGCGACTTTTTTAGCTTGGTTGGTGTGGATGTCTGGTCATGGCGAACTTTTATCAGGCAAAGTAGGGGAGCGGTTAATCGCTACAGCCCAATCCAAATGCCTGTTATCAGCCGACCGGGCTTTTTTCAGCGGAATACTATGTAATGTTCTGGTTTGCCTGGCGGTTTGGATGACATTCGCCGGAAGAACTGTTACAGATAAACTATTGGCCATTCTTTTTCCCATCACCGTATTTGTAGCTGCCGGTTTCGAACATTCCGTCGCCAATATGTTCGTTTTTCCATTGGCTTGGCTATTACAACAAGATCCGTTGTTTTCAAATACTAATAATGTGGTTTCCCTTTCGGGGATGGTGCACAACCTACTTCCTGTGATTGCCGGCAACCTGGTAGGAGGTGGAATATTCGTTGGATTGGTGTACTATATGGTTTATGGTAGGAAGCCTAAATAAGAAAAGGTAATAGAAAACGCAGATTGAACGGATTAAATCCGCACAATCCGCGTTCTCGGAATGCTTTTTTACTTAACGATTGAAATCCGCTGGTCAGAGGCTTTACCTCCTGCAATTACCCTGATGTTGTAAATACCGGTAGATAAGTTGTCGACTGCAATCGTTTGTGTGAACAATCCAGATTGCTTTTCCAATGAGGATTGTAATACCATTGCACCCCTCATGTCGGTTATGAGTACAACATCGTCTGAAGTTGGAGTTTCTACAAACAAGGTCAGTTGTATCATGTCGGAAGCAGGATTAGGATACGCACTTAACAAGACTGGTGAATTGTTTTCTTCAACTCCCGTTGAGGAAATCTGCTCCTTATAAAATTCAAATATGCCTGTTGATGCTCCTCCGAATCCAGTAAACACCAGTTTCCACAAACCTCCTGCGCGACCATAAACGTAATACACTGTTGAGTCCTCAATCAGCCACTGGTTCGAATTCAAATCAAAGGACTTCCAGCTGTAACCGATATTGTTACTGTATTTGTCGAATCCCAAACCCCACGGAGTCGATGTTATCACATCCACAGGATATGCTTTGGCTGTAAAAACGCTGTCGTTGGAAAGTACTCCGGTGACTTTGTAGGTCAGTGGCATCGACGACATGTATTGAGCGAATACCAAGTCCCAAGTATATTTGTTGGGCTCTCGATCAAACACGGTGTTGGTGGCGAAAGAGAAATAGCCGAAATTCTTTCCTTGAAAATTCTGCTTGTTTACGTTAACAGTGGTTTCATTGGAGCCATCCAAGTTGGCGTGAACGAATGTATAGGTGCTGTTTTGCAAGGTTTGTATCCAAACCTTTTTCCATGAACCGGAAGAGGTTTTCAAAAAGAAAATGGAGTCTCCAGTAACCGCATGCGTAACGAAATCATACAAACCCCAACCTAAGTCGAACAGGTTGTTGGGGTCACCGGTGATGTTGAAAGCACCAGCCCACATGCTTGTGTCACGGTTGAAGAGTTCGTTAGCAGCAGTCAACTGCCCGGTCGTATCAATGGGTATGATGTTCGACCAATCATTAACAGAGAACCCCGACTTAAACAAGCGAACATTGTTCTTTCCGTTGATCTGTATGGTAGCCTGGAAACCAGAAATCTGGAATGCCAAGTCCCAATCCGTATTACTGATGTTGCTGACTTCTCCATTCGGCATACTGTAAAATGCTTGATTCGTGTAGCCGGGATTAATCTGCACCACATCATAAACTTGTTGCGCCACTGCAGGAACAATACCGATGGCAGATAAAATTGTAAATAGAATTCGTTTCATATTATTTTGTTTTAGAGTTATTTCTATTTTTTGAGTCCTCTCCTACAGAAAACAATCACCCGCATAAGAATATCAAATTCATCATTAATCCATCGTCCACCCTTCGACGCTTCGTCCGATAGTTATCGGACAAGCTCAGCGCAAGTGAACTCAGGGCAAGTCGTCAATCGTATATCGTCTATCGTCTATCGTATATGGTCTATCGCTTCCCGCTTCCCGCTACTGCTACTGTTACTGTTACTGTTACTGCTACTGTTACTGTTACTTGTCACATATAACTTGTCACTTTTTAAATGTCACTTTACAATCGTTTATACTCAAACTTCGCCGTCCCCTTATTCCCTTGG
>JBJTQS010000227.1:0-3472 GCA_046075765.1 Bacteroidota bacterium | reverse complement strand
AACGTCTTGAAGCGCTTCGGTTTCGGTGTTGTATTTCCAGAATCGGGTACCACCCAAGGCTGGACCCAAAACGGTGTTGTGTATGGCAATGATGGCTTTCAAGCCAGTTTCATGGTCGTGACAAAAAACCACTTGTTCGTGACCTGCGTTTAACATAGGTCCGAACACTGAATCCTGCTTGGTCGTTGCCTCCTTATATTCCTTTACCTCAATCATCTTAATGGGTATTGAATTAATTGATAATCAGAATTTTAAACGACCTATTGGACGTCCTTAAATGCAAATTTACAACATTTTAAGTTAAGGGTAATTCAATCCGATTTGCTCGGAGTTTAACAGCGTTTCCCTACGGATTGATTCTAAGTGAATAGCCTCACAAAATAGAGGAAGATCCAAGCCAGAAATGCCGATACGGGAATTGTGAGAACCCATGCCCAAACTAATTGGAAAGTCACACCCCATCTAACAGCCGAAATGCGTTTGGTTAGTCCAACTCCGATGATCGATCCGGTAATGGTATGTGTGGTTGAAACAGGAATTCCTTTGATGGTCTCTCCACCGATCTGCCAAGGGAATTTCAATCCTTCGGTGAAGAAGAGGGTAACTGCACCAGCCGTTTCGGCTGCCACCCCTTCGAATGGTGTCACCTTGGTAATTTTACTGCCCATGGTTTTTACAATCTTCCATCCGCCGCTCATCGTTCCCAAGGCAATAGCAGAATAGCACGCCAAGGGTACCCATGTAGGCATGTCTTTCATGCTTTCTATGTTACCATTGGCAATCAATGCAACACCTATGATTCCCATTACTTTTTGAGCATCATTACCACCATGGCCTATGGAGAAGGCTGCGGATGATAGCAGTTGCAATCGCTTGAATACCACGTTTGCTTGGGAATTGTTCAGGCTGCTGATGAAGAGAGTAGCGATTCCAATCACAACAACAATCAATCCCAGTAATAACCATTTGAAGTTGGCTCCGTGGAAAATCACTTTTAGCCAATAAGATTGGAAATTGTTTTTGAGGTTTGAGCTGTCATATCGTTCGCTGGGGTCTGATAGTTTACTGATGCGGTGTGTTTCCTCGATTTTGGCATTGGAGTCGATTAAAACGAGTGACGAGCTAATCATCGCGGTCAACTCCTTGTTTTCCTCCTTTTCACCCGCCTTTTTCAAGTATTCAGTCCGAATAACGTAAACGGTGCCGGTTTTGTCAGCATTGCCGATGCTGTCCTTACCTATTGTTACAACCGGACTGAATTCTTTGGAATCTGCATTTTTGAATGTGAGCGCTTTTTTGATATCATCCTTACTGGTTTTTTCCGAAAGCTTGATAGTGTAGGAGCTTGCGCCATTGAAATCCTTTCGATATTCCAATGCATTACCGACCGCCCAGCATACGCCGAAAATTATGAGTAGTGAGACCACTTTCATCCATTTGGCTTTTCGGAAGGCATTTAAAAACCACATGGAGATGATGTATGACATGATCATACCTGCTACAGGAGCTACTACTATGAAAATCACTGTTGCCCAAACCACCCCCGAGTGGATAGCCTCAAAACCATATCCCGCAAGGAAAGCTCCTCCAAAACCACCGATCAGCGTATGGGAAGAGGAGGATGGAATGCCATACCACCATGTGATTAGGTTCCAAGTGATTGCAGCAAGCAAGCCAGCCAATATCAATGGCAATGGATTCATCTCAGGTGAGGTGAAATCCTCTTGTACGGTTTTTGAAATGGTATTGGCTACACTGTGGTCCTTGAAAATGAAATAAGCGGCGAAGTTGAAGACCGCAGCCCAGACAACAGCGGCTGCAGGTGACAATACTTTTGTCGAAACGATAGTGGCAATAGAGTTGGCAGCATCATGAAAACCGTTAATGAAATCAAATAGCAGCGCCAGGAAAATTACGATGATTAGGGTGGTTAACATGCCTGGTTATTATGCCATTTTTACAATGATGGATTCAATAACATTAGCGGCATCTTCGCATTTATCGGTCGCAGTTTCCAATGCCGATAGAATTTCCTTCATCTTGATTATGTGAACAGCATCTTTCTCGTTGTCGAAAAGCTGGGCAACCGCATGGTCAAATATGTCATCCGCATGGTTTTCTATGCTGTTGATACGCACCAAGGCATCGGTGATGTCTCGCATCTTTTTCATGTTCTTCATCTCAAGGATGGCACTCCTTAGCTCCCGAGTGGAGGTATGAATCAATTCCGCTAGCTTGATGATGTCATGATTCATCTCATGAACCTTGTACAGTTCAATCCTTTTGGAAGAGCCATGTATGTAGTCCAATACATCATCTACGGAGCTAACCAACCTGTGAATATCTTCTCGGTCAAATGGGGTGATGAAGTTCTTTCCTAATTCGATGAAAATCTCGTGTGTTATTTCATCTCCAACGTGTTCAATGCGCTCGATTTCGCGGAACCACTTTTGACGCTCATCTTCAGTGGTGGATTTTACCAGCTCTGAAATGGCTTTTCCACCTTCCAAAAGGTTGGTAGCAGCCTTATCGAACAGTGGAAAAAATAGTCGGTCTTGGGGTACGAAATACTTCAGGAAGGGGATAGACATGCCTTAATTATTGAAATGTTAAACCAATGTTAAGAGAAGCGCCAAAAGTAGCTTTACTATTTTAATGGCATACCAAACATCGATTTTTTTAATCCATTGAATATCAGCTATCAGTGTTATTTGTTGCTTTTCACATTCAATGCGACTGTTGTCACATTCTAAACGCTTGATAGATATTACTTTTGTGTCGTTATGATCAACAAAGGCGACAAAGTTTACAGCATATTCAACAACAAATGTCCACGCTGCCACAAAGGGGACTTTTTTGTGAATAAAAGCTCCTTCAATTTCAAGGGGTTCTCCAAAATGAATGAGAAATGTGAAAAGTGTGAGCTTTCTTTCGAGCAGGAACCGGGGTATTATTTTGGAGCCATGTACGTAAGTTATGCTATCAATGTAGCCATCATGGTTTCTGTTTGGGTCGCGTTTCTTGTGTTGGCAGGAAGCGATTTCAATGTGTGGTGGATGATAGCGGTTTCCATCGTGTTGGGCTTGGCTCTAACCCCAATGACTTTCAGAATCAGTCGCCTCGCCTGGATCAATTTCTTTGTGAAGTTTCGGGGTTTGGAAAACGGATAAAAATCCTATTTGACTTGGATTCTAAGTCTTGAATTTCCTTTGCCTAAATCGTTCGGTAATACTTGATAGGGCGAAACTGTTAAGAGTTCCAAATTTCGCAGCCTACTCAGGCTTTCAGGAAGCCGGTTGTCGTTGCAACACCCCGACACATCTAACTCCACTAAACTCTCCATTTCACCAATCCAATCTGGTAGCCGGTCCTCAATGGAGTTTCTACCTATGACCAGGAACTTGAGCCTTTTCAAACCTTGCATGGTTGAGGGCAAGGTTCTTATATCGTTATCAGAAAGGTATAGCTGTTG
>JBJTQS010000226.1:0-3648 GCA_046075765.1 Bacteroidota bacterium | reverse complement strand
CTACGGAGTTCGTAGTTACTTGAACGGTTAAAGAAATTGGATTCATTGGTTCATCATCTCCACAGCTGGAAACGAAAAACGCGGAAACAAAAACAAGTGTTAATCTGAAAATGTTCGTGGCCATTTAAATTAGGATTTAGCGGCGAGTTTGTAGTAGCAACGCAGTCCGACCGAATGACTTAGTTTTAATTTAGGTTCCCAACCGATATTCACCTTTTCCAAGAATGGGCTGTAAGCCAATTGCAAATCCCATGGTCCGCTGGTGTTAACATCAAAACCGAGTGCTGAGAATGCGCCAAATCCAAGTCCTATGGGTTTCTTTCCAGTGAAGTAGATATCGCCTGCATTGTTATTGTACTCTTCGGTTAGGTCGATTACCAAGTCGTTGATTTGAATTTGGTTGTTGACGAATTTCGCTAATGTGGCGTGCAAACCTCCTTCTAAAAAAAACTGTATGCCTTCTTCCGGACCGAAAACATGTTGAAATCCCGCTTGAATATGCAAGCGCTGTTCTTTGCCACTGATTTCAAAGGTTTGCAAACTATTGTTGATTTGAGTAGAGCCGGGAGGAGGCGTAGTTTTGATTGTAAAATTACCTACGGCCTTTAGGGAAGAAACATTGACATTGATCAACACCCCGTTCTTACCATCCTTTGAAATGCGGGTGTTCAATCCGATTGAAAATGCGGATTTAAACCGCATGTTGACAGGCATGTAAGCATCATTGTCAAAAAACCACTGATCTGATTGGACGCCCAGTGCTTGCGAGATCTGATCGATTCCACCGAAATTGGGAGCGTTTTTACCGTATTGATCATTTATCTTTTGATACATCCAACTATTTAGGAAATCGCGCTTATTCCCTTCCAAATCATATCCGTATCCGTCGTATAATGTGGCGGAGTACTTATTGGGGAAATATGAACCCAGGTAAAGGCCCATTGCGAGTCCCTTGCGGGAGTAGACTGCATATTCCTCGTAATCTTCATCGGATTGGGCTTGCATTGGAGTTATTTGGCTCAATGAGAGCAAGCCTACGGCGATTAAAACCTTGGTTTTCATAAGGCTAAAAAATTATTTTTTCGAGGGTGAGATGAACAAAATTAAAACCTAAAACCTCAGAAAAGATGAAAATCCACAAAAAACCACAACATACTATACGGGTACAATTGATTTTGTTAATTTTCCACGTAATTCATGACATAAAATGAAAAAACAACTCACTTTATTATTGTTGCTGATATCGGCCTCTCCGGTATTCTCACAAACCATCAAAGTCCTTTTTGACGCCCGCCACGCCCAAATGGCAGCCAATGCAGATTGGATTGTTGATTCAGACACCTACAACATCGGCACAGGAACTGGAGGCGTCATGGTAACCGGCGCAGGCAATGAAGCCAATCCTCAGCGTTACCCTACTCCTGCCCAAAGCGGCATCACCTCCACCACCTCTGAAACCTACTGGAAAGGATCTAATTCGGCTTGGGGAGTTGCGCTTGCCAAGCGTGGATACATAATTGAAACACTTCCATACAATGGCTCAATCACTTACGGCGTAACTACCAATGCACAAGACCTTGCTAACTACAAGGTTTTCATTTGCGTGGAGCCTAACATCCGATTTACCACCTCCGAAAAGCAGGCTATCCTTCAGTTTGTACAAAATGGCGGTGGCTTGTTTATGGTTGGAAACCACAATGGCTCTGACCGTAACAACGACACCTATGACGCTTCCATGATTTGGAACGACCTAATGACAAACAATGGTACGGTTAACAACCCTTTCGGGATTGCATTCGACCAGCTCAATTTCTCTGAAACCACCACCAATTTTGCAGCACTAACCAATAGCACCATTCTTAGTGGAACCTACGGCAATCCTACGCGAATGAAGTTCAGCAGCGGGAATAGCATGACCATTAATCGAACAGCTAATCCTAATGTGGTTGCTTTGGTTTACAGAACTGGTTTTTCGAGGACTGGCACCACCGGAGTGATGATGTGCACATCGAGATATGGTAACGGTAAAGTTGTAAGCTTGGGTGATAGCTCGCCACCCGATGATGGCACTGGTGACACCAATGATGCCTTGTTCAATGGGTGGACAGGAGACGTATCTGGCGACCACCAACGGATTATCATGAACGCATCTGTTTGGTTGACTAACACCTCCATCAACCGAATGGAAAATCCGTCAAACGCTGCAGATGCTTTCGAAATCTTTCCAAATCCTGCTAACACGCAAGCAACCATTTCCTTCCTTGCACAAAACGAAGGAAATTATACGATTGAACTTTATGACCTTGTAGGCAAAAAGGTGCTGACCCAATCTGTTAACGCTGCTCAAGGTCACAATATGGAATCAATTGACTTGTCTAGTGCTCCTAAAGGCATTTATTTAGTTCAATTAACCGGCAATGGAACAAGATCTGTTTCTAAGTTGGTGGTGTCTGACAAGCAATAAATCTCCTTTGAAATAAAAAAGGCCGCAAAAGTTGCGGCCTTTTTTATTTTAGGTTGCCCATGACGATCTAAAAAAAAGCTCTTGTTATCGATGATGATGACAATAGCCGCTTGGGTCCTTTGTTCGATTTTTACATCGTGTTCCTTTTTTGGTGGTTCCTTGGCATTGAACAGATGCTGACGAACTTTTTTCAGAGCCAGAATCCCTATAGGTTGAACTGGCGGTCCAAGTCCATTCGCGAACCGAAACTGTAGATTCCAAAGATTCTTCGAAGCCATCATCAAGCATTGGAAAAAAATCTATGCCCGTAATACGCTCCACTTCATCAACAGGCACCGCATACGATTGCAAAGGCGCCTTTGAGGATGCGTTTGGCAATATGAATCCAATGGCTTTATAGTTGGGGCCTGTATTGTCTAAAATCACTTTAAAATAATATGCTGGCACAGACACTCCTGTACTTCCAATGGCAGGCAAATCGTTTGTGAGGATTCCAGCGGTAACCACACATACGGAACCATATTCAACAGCCCAGGTGCGCACCAACTCTTCTAACTTTTTCCAAATACCTCTATTGAAACCTTGAGCTTGTGGCGACATGTTGCTCATGTAAAAGGATTCGGCCATGGATAGCGATGACCACCCCATATCACCAGCAGGTGCTAAATGCCCTCGATCCAAACCTGTTCCTTTGTAATCAGTTGGCTTGGCAGAGCCTGTTTTAATTTCGGGATCAGACATGAAACGATCGGTACGAGCATAAGATGAATTCGTTTCAGAGGCAGTCAGTTCATAGGCGACCCAAAGCGCCTGTTCATGAGGCTCACTGTAAACCAGCGAGAATCCACTTTTGTGAATGACCTTTTGACCGGGCAGCACCTTGGGCAGCTCAACTCCGTTGGTTGTATCGTCGAAAACTGGCGCAATTGTAGCACCCGACTGCTTGGACATATGGTAAGCAGTATCTGGCTCAGGAGTTGCAGATGTATTGTTTTTACTTTCAATCCCACAAGAGCATCCAATTGCAGTTGCAGCGAGGAAGTGGATAAATAAAAAAGGGAGTATTAGCCTATTAAGCATTTTTCAAATTTAAAAAATTATTTAGCAGTAGGCAGTAGCAGTAGCAGCGCCGCCCTGAGCTCCGTCGAAGGGCAGCAGTAGCAGCGCCGCCCTGAGCTCCGTCG
>JBJTQS010000225.1:0-3189 GCA_046075765.1 Bacteroidota bacterium | reverse complement strand
TTTTTTTGATTTTCTATGATATTACAAATCTACGCTTTCTCCGATATTGATTTGTGATAATTTCTTGTTTTTAATCCCCTTTACCTCCCGCTTTGCCTTTTTGTCAGTTTCATTGGGTTTTACTGGGGTTGTTGGTTGCCTATTAATAGCTGATCTCCAATCATGATCGTCTGTATGTATCAGAAAATCAATATCTTAAAAGTGAAGCAATCTTCATTTTTATTATTGTTCAGGATTAGAATCAATTTTGAATGTTAGATTAATTCAAATCTGCATAGTCTTTAGTTTTCAACAATTTATGAGTGTAATTGGGGATAGGAAGGTGTTGTTTTCTTTTCTTTGCAGCATAAAAGCCATGCACGTTTTTTTTGCCACTGATATAGCTGATTACTCAATTATTTTGGATTCTGACGAGTCGAAGCATGCAAGCAGGGTCCTTAGGCTGGTAACGGGTGATGAAGTGCTGGTATTGGACGGCAAAGGGAATACATTCGTTTGCCGTATTGCTAACCATGAAAAATCGGGAACCGTACTCGAAATCATTTCCAAAACCAAAGCCACTGAAAGAAGTCAAAAAATTATCATGGCTGTGGCACCCACCAAATCTTCTGATCGATTGGAATGGTTTGTTGAAAAAGCCACAGAACTTGGTTTTGATCAATTCATTCCGGTAATATGTTCAAGATCTGAAAAAAGAAAACTGAATACAGAGCGATTGCGAAAAATTACTGTTGCGGCTTGCAAACAGAGCATGAATCCGTGGTTGCCCGAGATTTCAGAGCCAATATCATTGGACCGATTTATTGATACGGTAAAACCTGGGGTGATTGCACACTGTTTGGAAAGTGAAAAAAACTACATACACGATTTCGATTTTGCATTAACTGAAGACATTTATGTATTGATTGGACCGGAAGGTGATTTCACCCCAGATGAGATTCAAAATGCGATTTCAAAAGGATGGAAACAGATTTCTTTAGGAAACAATAGGCTCAGGACAGAAACTGCTGCCTTGCATGCCTTGTCATCCATCATCCTAAATCAGAAAATCAGGTAATTGCAGCTCTTCGTATATTCGCACAAATGCGCTTCCAAAAATCAATTCTAATATTAATCTGCCTTTTCCTTTCTATTGAGGCTGGTACCGCACCCCCGTTAAGAATCGCATTACTAAAATACGGAGGCGGTGGTGACTGGTACGCCAATCTTGAAACATCCTTGCCCAATTTGATTCGGTTTTGCAACGAAAACATCGGAACCAATATAGAAACCAAGCAATCCGTTGTCGAAGTCGGCTCGCCAGAGTTATTCAACTATCCATTTGTTCACATGACAGGTCATGGCAATGTGGTTTTTTCTCAGAAAGAAGTTGAAAACCTCAGAAACTATCTGGTCGGTGGAGGCTTCTTGCATATAGATGATAATTATGGCATGGATCCATTCATCAGGCCCCAGATGAAAAGGGTTTTTCCTGAATTGGATTTTGTGGAGCTTCCATTCGCTCATCCCATCTACAATCAGAAGTTTCAGTTCAGCAACGGATTACCCAAAATACACGAGCATGATAACAAACCACCTCAAGGATTTGGGTTGATTTACAACGGACGACTAGTTTGTTTTTACTCTTATGAGTCCGACTTGGGAGATGGATGGGAAGATTTAGATGTGCACAAGGATTCGCCCGAAGCGCGTTTAAAAGCATTGAAGATGGGAGCCAACATCATCAGTTATGTATTCCGAAATTGAAATTTCTATTTTAAAAAATCATCAATAAAAATCGATATGAAAACAAATCTGCTCATCACTTGTGGGGTCATGTTATCTCTCATGGCTTGCTCTTCAGGTGAAAACCAACAAACCAATCAGATGGAAATGCCCTCCATTCCCGTAAACTATCCTCTTACTCAAAAAAATGATTCCATTTCAGATGATTATCATGGAACGGTGGTTAAAGATCCATTCCGTTGGTTGGAGAACGATACAGCTCCCGATGTGAAGGCTTGGGTGGAATCTCAAAACAAAGTGACTTTTGGCTACTTGAATCAAGTCCCTTTTCGTTCAAAAATCAAAGACCGATTGACCGAGATTTTCAATTATCCCCGTTATTCATCACCATTCCGAGTAGGAGAGTATTATTTCTTTTCAAAAAATGATGGGTTGCAGAATCAAGCAGTTATATATTATCAGAAGGGATTGGATGGTAAGCCAGAGGTCTTTCTCGACCCCAACACCATGTCTAAAGATGGAACCGCTGCAGTTTCACTTATGGGCGCTAGCAAGGATGGGAAGTATATGGCTTATTCTACCAACATGGCAGGTTCAGATTGGCAAGTCATCAATGTAATGGAAATTGCTTCCCGTACTAAGATGCAGGATGAGCTAAAGTGGGTGAAATTTTCTGGTGCTGCATGGAAAAATGATGGCTTCTATTACAGTAGGTACGATGAGCCTGCAAAAGGCAAGGAATTGTCGGGCAAGAATGAATTTCACAAGGTATATTACCATAAACTTGGAACTCCCCAATCAGCTGATAAGCTGGTGTATTCCGATTCCAAGTTTCCATTGAGGTATTATGGCGCTGAAACAACAGAAGACGAAAGATTCTTGATTATTTCCATGTCCCAAGGAACAGATGGCACAGAACTTTATTGCCAGGACCTTTCCAAAGGGCAAAAGGATTTCACCATGATCTTCAAAGGTTTTGAGGACAATGCCGGGGTAATCAATAATGTTGGAGACAAGTTAATGGTTCAAACTGATCGCAACGCTCCCAATCAGAAAATCGTGATGATAGATCCAGCCAAGCCCTTAGAAACCGATTGGGTGACCTTGATTCCTGAACAAACCGATCTGCTACAAGGTGCTGGTACTGCGGGGGGCAAACTTTTTGTTAGTTATTTGA
Organism: Bacteroidota bacterium; assembly: GCA_046075765.1. Taxonomy (GTDB): domain Bacteria; phylum Bacteroidota; class Bacteroidia; order AKYH767-A; family OLB10; genus JALRAP01. The sequence goes on along the minus strand of JBJTQS010000225.1, from coordinate 287 downwards.
AGGACGTTACCACAAAAACTTTCCAATATTCTTTTGATGGTAAAAAAGAGAAAGAAATCATGTTCCCTACTTTGGGAACGGCTGGTGGTTTCGGTGGAAAGGTTGATGACAAAGTGATTTTCTACAGCTTCACATCTTTCGTTTATCCTCCCACCATTTACAAGTATGATATCGCTTCCGGCAAATCGGAATTATTCAGGTCATCCGAAGTGAAATTTACCCCAGACGATTATGAAACCAAGCAAGTGTTCTACACTAGCAAAGATGGTACAAAGGTGCCCATGTTC
>JBJTQS010000224.1:0-2696 GCA_046075765.1 Bacteroidota bacterium | reverse complement strand
CTCCTATGTTCCTAATGACTTTGGATTGTATAACATGGGTGGTAACGTTGCCGAATGGGTGGCTGATGTTTACAGGCCTTTGTCACCAGAAGATAAAGATGACTTCAACCCATACAGGGGTAACGTTTTCAAAACCCAGCTGTTGGATGAAGAAGGCCAAATTTCTGAAAAAGATTCCTTGGGAAGGATCATGTATCGTGATGTTACTGAAGCTGAAAACGAAGGAAGAAGAAACTACCGCAAAGCCGACAATATCAATTTCCTTGACGGTGATGAGCCTGATTATGTCCAATACAAGTTCGGTGCAACTTCCATGATTGACGATCAAGCCCGTGTTTACAAAGGTGGTTCGTGGAAAGATCGCGCATATTGGATGTCACCCGGTGCACGTCGTTTCCTCGATCAGCGCTTATCTACAGACTATATAGGATTCCGCTGTGCCATGCACCGTGTTGGTAGCCCTGTTGGTTTCGCTCAGAAAAAAGCCAAGTAATAGCATATTACATATCATCAAAAAAGCCTCCGCCAAATCGGAGGCTTTTTTGTTTTATTTGCATTGCATAAAAGCAAATACCGCTTTAATTATTTACCTGAACACATTGCCATAAGAACCATGAAAAAACTCCTCCTGTTTGTCGTAGTGATTGCATCATCTTTCGCCTCATTTGCACAAGGAATCGATAAGCCACAATATCAGATTCTAACCAAGAGAGCCGGAGCGTATCTGGGCACGATCAACATCGAGTTGTTTCCTTTGATAGCCCCACTGCATACACATAACTTCGACAGCCTCGTAAATGATCAGTTTTTCGACAGCACAGCCTTCCACAGAGTTGTACCTGGGTTCGTGATTCAGGGGGGTGATCCTAACACCATCAGTGGTCCCATTTCCACATGGGGGCAAGGTCAGCCTTGGCAGCAAAACGTTCCAGCCGAATTCAATGCCGTAAGACATGTAAGAGGAATAATTGGTGCCGCCCGCGACAATGATCCCAACAGTGCAAACTCACAATTCTATATATGCGTTGCCAATGCCACCTTCTTGGATGGTAACTACACGGTTTATGGCAAGGTTACAACCGGCATGAACATTGTCGATACCATAGTGTCATCGCCAAGGAATGCTAATGACGTTCCATTGCAGAAAATTGAAATGTTCGTCACCTATACTGGTGTAAACGATAGCATACCCACCGCTCCTATATTAAACAGTCCAGCCGATGGATCTAACGGCATATTGAATACGCAGCAATTCACCTTTGGGGCTGTCCCCGGAGCTGTGCTATACACCTTGCAATTTAGTACAGATCCTAGTTTCTCCACCATAACACACAGCGTAAACACAGGAGGCACCTCCACAATTGTGAGCAATCTTATGGGATCAACGAATTACCACTGGAGGGTAGTTGCAAACAATGGTGGTCATGAAAGCACTCCGTCCATGGTTAGAACATTCAATTCAGCTACCGCTGCGGCAAATTTGATTTTCCCCACTGATTCCGCAATTGGAATAAACACCAATCCTGTTTTTGAATGGTCATCCGTAGCTAACGCAACCAGCTATACTTTGCAGGTGAGTACTTCAGCAACATTTACCACCCAAACCATGGTCTATAATACGGCAGGTATCACATCGACATCACAACAAGTGAGCGGTCTGAATCCGAATACACTTTATTATTGGAGGGTAAGAACAGCTAATGGCACTGAGCAAGGATTTTATTCCCCTAAATTCACATTCAACACCGGCACATCCACCGGTATCGAAGAATCCAACTTGCCTTTTCAAATTGTTCAGCTTTATCCAAACCCTACAGCAGATCAATTGTTCCTGAACTTAAATAGGCAAACCCCTGTTTCTCTAATTTTGGTCATAAAAGACATCACAGGTAAAACGATTTTGGTTGAATCTGTAGACGAAAACGAAAAACAACTTGTTTTAGATTTGAAGAACTTGCATCAAGGAGTTTATTTACTGGAACTAAAATCCACTAGCGGAAGCATAATTAGAAGAGTAGTAAAGCTCTGATCAATGTTACACTATTAAGGTAATATCAAAAGCATAAGATACAATCCATCATGGAAGCATTGCAAAGGATTTATGAGGCTTACCAAAAAGGTGCGAGCATTTGCACCGATACAAGAAAGATAACACCGGGATGTATTTTCTTTTCTTTGAGAGGCGATAATTTCAATGGAAATCTATTTGCACAACAGGCTTTGGATGCAGGAGCTTCTTTGTCTGTTGTGGATGATGATGCGCTTCCGCAAAACGATAGGTTTGTTAAAGTCCAAAACGTACTCGAAAGTTTGCAAGAATTAGCTCTGCTCCATCGGAAAAACCTAAATATCCCTGTAATTGGAATTACCGGCAGTAATGGCAAAACAACCACGAAGGAGTTGGTAAGTCGTGTGCTATCAAAAAAATATAGGACTTATCACACTCAAGGAAATCTCAACAATCACATTGGGGTTCCCCTAACATTACTTTCCATTCCGAAAGACACTGAACTAGCGGTCGTGGAAATGGGCGCCAACCATCGTCACGAAATCGGATTCCTTTGCTCAATCGCTTTACCTACACACGTGCTAATCACAAACGTAGGAAAAGCACACTTGGAAGGTTTTGGCGGCTTCGAAGGTGTTAAACTCGGAAAAGGTGAGATGTACACGTTCGCCAAAAGCAATGGCGCTCT
>JBJTQS010000223.1:0-4709 GCA_046075765.1 Bacteroidota bacterium | reverse complement strand
GGGCCCGATATGGCTCCAAGCTCAAGTCCATCATACATTCAGTTGAAATGGAACAGCCATTTCAAATTAACGGCATACAACTGAGCTTCCATAGCGCGGGACATATGCTAGGATCAGCCCAAACATTGATCGAGCACGAAGGTGTCCGTTATTGCTATACGGGGGATTTCAAGACCATCCACGACCCCTCGTGCGAGCCTTTCAAGCCAGTTCGTTGCGATGTTTTGATTACCGAGACCACCTTTGCCGACCCCGAATATGACCATCCAAGTGATTCGGATGAATTGAACCGTTTGGAATCATGGTCCGATTTTACCTGGGTGATTGGAGCTTACAGCTTGGGAAAGTCGCAGCGAATTACCCGTCTACTTACTGAACGGTTCCCCAACCGCAAGGTTATGGTGCACCCTGAGCCAGCCGTATTTCATCGAATATATGAGGACCATGGCATGGGTTTGGGCCAATGGGAGCATTATGACCACCATGCCTTCAAGCATACCAATGAACTGATTTTGATGGTACCGCCTAAGGTGCTTTCCAGTTTTCATGGTAGATCGGGGATTGTTACGATGTTTGCCACAGGCTGGAAACGACCCTACATTAGGGCCACCCATCACATGCAGATAAGTGACCATGCCGATTGGGGTGAATTGCTGAGACTGGTAGAATCATGCGGGGCCACCACCATTATGGCCGTACATGGCAGCGGAATCGAATTGCAAAACCATCTTCAAAAAGCGAAGCCAAATATCAATGTAATACTTTAATTAATATTAATATATTAATTGTAATACAATTATATATGAAAATATTAAATGCCGAACAAAATCGTTTAATGGACGCCTACACCATCCTAAACGAGCCCATTTCATCTTTGGATTTGATGGAGCGGGCGGCCTCGAAATGCGCCCATTGGATCTTACAAAACACCCCAAAAGACCAGCCCATCCTGATTTATTGTGGCAGCGGTAATAATGGTGGCGATGGCTTGGTGATAACGCGCATGCTATCGGACAAACATATCAATTGTAATGCCATCTTATTGAATTCCAAAGACAAACTAAGTCCAGACAACCATACAAACTTCAATAGACTGACCCAAAAGTACCCGGATCGGATTCAGGTTATCTCAAAAGGAAATGCCGTTCCGAGTCCTCCTGTGGGATCCATTGTGGTTGACGCCATCTTTGGTACCGGTTTCAAAGGGGAGGCAACGGGCATTGAATCGGAAGCGATTGGCAAAATCAACACATCTGATTGCCACGTGATAAGCATAGACCTTCCTTCAGGTATGGCTTCAGATAAAACCATACAAACAGCTATTAATAATATAGTTAAATCCAATGATACTTTAACTTTCCAATATCTTAAACCTTGCATGGTGATGCCTGAAAACATGGAACTGGTTGGGCAGATCAATGTATTGGATATAGGATTAGACGCCCGTGGACTAGGTCAGTTCGAAGCAGAAATGGAACTCGTTTCCGAAGACCAGATCCGTGGGATAATTAAGGATAGACCAGTGGCAGGACATAAGGGCGAATTCGGACACGCAACCATTATGGCAGGTGGTGCAGGGAAAGCTGGCGCTGGCATATTGGCCGCAAAATCCTGCTTAAGAAGTGGTTGCGGATTGATTACCATGATCGTACCGCAAACAGAGAACCCCATTTTTCAGTCGTCAGTTCCTGAGGCCATGACTATTTGCTATGGGGAACACAACACATCCACAACCATCCCCACCAAAACCTCGGCTTTGGCGGTAGGTCCGGGCATCGGCACCAGCCAAACAGCCAAAGAGACCTTACAATACCTGATTGGAACATGGGGCAAACCACTTATTGTCGATGCAGATGCCTTGAATCTGCTTAGTGAGTCGCACGAGTTACTCAAAAACCTCCCTCAAGGCTCCCTCCTTACACCACATGTGGGTGAATTTGAACGACTTATTAAAAAATCTGCCCAAAACGATTTTGAGCGACTGGAGGAACAAAAGTCATTATCCAAACGGCTGAATTGCATCATTCTACTCAAAGGCGCTTTTACCAAAATCACCACCCCTGAGGGTCGCGTTTGGGTAAACCCAACCGGTAATGCAGGTATGGCCAAGGGAGGCTCTGGAGATGTCTTAACCGGATTAATAGCCGGCTTGGCTGCAAGAGGTTATACCTTGGAGGAAGCGGCCATCATTGGAGCCTACCTACACGGCTTGTCGGGAGATCTATGTGCCAAAAAGTTGGGCATGGAGGCGATGCATGCAAGCGACATTATTGAGGCCATTCCACAAGCTTGGCAACAAGTTTCCAGCCATAAACTTTAAATGAAGTTCTCACACGCATAAAGCCACTGGTGTTGCTACCTTTGTGACGGGTAAGTCTTATACGACCAGCTCCTGTGAACCTCCCCAGATCCGGAAGGAAGCAAGGATAAACGGTTGTAGCGGTGCGATATAAGTAGCTTACCCACTTTTATTTTATACTGTTTTTCAATATTTTATAGATAACATCTAAAGCATTAATTTATCATGCTTATAGAGATTCACCCAGAGAACCCACAACCCAGAAGGATTCAACAAGTGGTGGAAACCCTCCAAAAAGGTGGTATCATCATATTCCCAACGGATTCTGTTTATGCGATGGGGTGCGATATTCGACAGGCAAAGGCATTTGAAAAACTGTGTCGTATCAAGGGTATCAAACCACAAAAAGCGCAGTTTTCTTTTCTGCTTTCCAACCTTTCACACATATCCGAATACACCAAACCTTTTGACAGAGAGGTATTTAAATTACTCAAAGCCAACCTACCAGGTCCTTATACCTATATTCTGGAGGCGAGTAGTTTGGTTCCAACATTATTCCGAAACAACCGGAAAACCATTGGTATCCGTGTGCCTGATTGCGAGATTACACGTCAACTGATCGAGGGTATTGGTCGTCCGTTAGTGTCCACATCCATCCATAACGACTCAGACCAGATCATGGAATACCTTGCTGATCCTGAAGAGATTCACACCCATTTTGGTAAGGATGTGGATTGGGTGATTGATGGTGGTCCTGGTAAAATAAAGCCCTCCTCCGTTATTGACTGTACCGGTCCAGAACCGGTGATGGTTCGGGAATGAGGAACTGCTAACTTTACGACCTCAACACCCGCCCATTGAAAATCATCATACTTGGTCCAGCTTATCCTCTTCGAGGGGGCATCGCCAACTTCAACGAGGCGCTTTGTAGGGAGTTGAACCAGATGGGGCACAAAGGTTCGATCGTATCTTTTTCGCTTCAGTACCCTGGGTTCCTATTCCCTGGAACAACCCAGTTGGCTTCTGATGATCCAGCCCCTGATGGATTGAAAATTGAGACCCTATTGAATTCGGTAAATCCCGTCAGCTGGATAACAACCGCCAACCATATTAAACGCCAAAAGCCCGACCTGTTGATTGTTCGTTTTTGGCTTCCGTTCATGGGCCCCGCCTTGGGCTCTGTAATCAGGTTGGTTAAGAAAAACAGCAATATCCATGTGGCTGCAATCACCGACAATGTGATACCTCATGAGAAAAGGATGTTTGACCAGTCGTTTACCAGTTGGTTTTTAAGAGGATGTGATTCCTTTACCACCATGACCCAAAGTGTAGCTCAAGACCTGAAAGCGTTTGGGGTAACTGGTAATGTAGCGGTTTCACCGCACCCGGTGTATGACATATTTGGAACACCTGTTGATACTCAGATTGCCCGACAACAATTAGGCATCCAACCCAACCAAAAGCTGGTGTTGTTTTTTGGTTTCATCCGCAAATACAAAGGCCTTGATTTGTTGATTAGGGCCATGGCAGACCCCAGGCTCAAGTCGATGGATGTGAGGTTGATCGTTGCAGGAGAGTTTTATGAAGACTCAAAGCCTTATGATGACCTGATTCAAGAACTTGGGCTCGAGCAACAGATCATCCTCCACGACCATTACATCCCGAAAGAGCAGGTCAAAACCTATTTTGGTGCGGCCGACATAGTAGCTCAACCCTACCGAACCGCCACGCAAAGTGGCGTTACACAGATAGCATATCATTTTGGTAGGCCCATGTTGGTAACAAATGTGGGTGGCCTACCGGAAATGGTTCCTGATGGTAATGCCGGATACGTGACAGCTCCAGAGCCCGAACCTATTTCCGATGCATTGGTAGACTACTTTTCAAATGACCGCAAACTGGAAATGGAGCGATTTGTGAGTATTCACAAATCGGCATTCACTTGGACGGGATTCGCGGATGCCCTGCTGCGTAATGCCGGATTTTGATTTAAATCCGAATTTTAAAACCTATTTGGGATTAGAAGCAAACAATTCGCTTGTTTACTATTTTAGACGTCGCAAAAAACTAACCATGCCTTTCAAATCCATCCTTTCCATCTTGGTTGCCGCTTTCGCCTACCATTCAGCATGGGCGCAATCCCCCAAGTGCCATACCGATGAGGCACATCAACTAATATTGAATTCCAATCCGGCTTTAATGCAGCAGCTGCAGGCAAATGAACTCACTGTTCGGGAGTGGATTCTAAACAACCGCAAGGGCCAACAGCGGGGCACCTCCACCCTGGTAACCATTCCCGTCGTATTCCATGTCGTTTACAAGAACAACACCCAAAACATAGCCGACTCCAACCTCGTTCGTCAGTTAGATATCCTGAACGAATGTTACCGGCTTCAGAACACCAATTTCT
>JBJTQS010000222.1:0-5924 GCA_046075765.1 Bacteroidota bacterium | reverse complement strand
GCAGGAATTTGCTTCTCTACCGCATGCGCTACGGTTTGGTCTTCGCGGTTGATATTACGAATCAGCTCCTCGGTCGACATACGCTCTAACGAGTCGTAGTTCGAATCCGATTCCGTAATTCTTTTTTCCATCTGAATCAATAAATGGCTGGGTACAAACCAGGATTACAGCGGCGCACCATTTCGTAGGCGGTGTCAAAAATATCCTCGGCGTTGGGCTTGGAGAAATAATCGCCATCAGAACCATAAGCGGGCCTATGCGCCTTTGCAGAAAGCGTTACAGGTGGCATCTCCAAATAGTCAAACGCTCCTTGTTCTTCAATCACCTGCTGATACAAATAGGCTGAACCTCCGCCAGGCACATCCTCATCCACAAACAAAACCTTATTGGTCTTCTTTACAGACTCAATGATCAAATGGTTTATATCGAAAGGAAGTAAGGTTTGAACATCCACCACTTCACAACCAACACCCACTTCTTCCAATTGCTTGGCGGCCTCCATCACTATGCGACAACAAGAACCATAGGTAACGATGGTGATGTCATCTCCTTCACGAAGAATCTCAGGCACACCTAGTGGTAATCGGTAATCTCCGATGTTGTGAGGCAGCTTCTCTTTAACACGATAGCCATTCAATGGCTCGATTATTACGGCGGCATCATCAGAAGCCATGATGGTATTGTAAAAACCTGCTGCCTGCGTCATGTTACGCGGCGTAAGTAGATAAAGTCCACGCATGGTGCCCAGCATCATCGAAATGGGTGAGCCACTGTGCCAAACACCTTCAAGACGATGGCCGCGCGTGCTGATAATCATCGGCGCTTTTTGTCCACCCTTGGTACGATATTGCAAACATGCCAAGTCATCCGAAATAACGGTCAAAGCGTAAATGAGATAATCCAGATACTGTATTTCGGCAACAGGGCGCAATCCGCGCAAAGCGAGTCCTATACCCTGACCTATGATAGTTGCTTCCCGAATACCGGTGTCCATTACACGCAGTTTGCCATATTTATCTTGCAAGCCTGCCCATGTTTGGTTTACACCTCCGATGCGTCCAACATCTTCTCCGAATGAAAGCATCTCAGGATGTTTCTCCAATAGCTTATCGAAGTTAGCTTGCAACACTTCACGCGCATCCACCATCGGAGAATCTTCATGATAAGCGGGAGCCACAGTTTTCACATCCATGGCATTGGAGGCAGATTGGCTATACAAATGCGAGCCGTAACGATCGGAATTCAATCTGTCGTAACCAGCCAACCACCGAATGGCATCCTCCCGCAAGGGAGAAACTTGTCCACGCGTAACGCGCAGGGCATGACGAATGGAAGCGGCGATATCTCTACGTTCCGCATCGGCTTTGCCAGTAAGTTCAGCTATTAATTGACCAACGGCTTCGCCTCCGGGCAATGTTTGAAGCTGTTGCAAGTGATGCATCACTTCTTGCAATTCAGATTTGATGGAATTGCGGTGTGCGTCCCATGCACGCTTGCGCGCATCGGCAACAAACACCTTCGCTTGTGCATCGATTTCATCCAACTCACTTTCTGTTGCAATAGCGGATGCTACAATCCACTCACGCATCTTGCGGATACAATCGAAATCATCTTCCCATTTCAATCGCTCTTTCGACTTATATCTTTCGTGCGAACCCGAGGTAGAGTGACCTTGGGGCTGTGTCATTTCTTGAATGTGGAATAACACGGGCACATGATTGTTTCTGCACTCTGCAACTCCACGCTCATACATATCAACCAAACCGGGGTAGTCCCAACCTTTACAGGTGTAAATCGAATAACCCGGACGCTGGTCAGTTTTTTCAAAACCACGCAGTGCATCTGAAATGCTTTGCTTGATGGTTTGATATTTTTGGGGAACAGATATTCCGTAGCCATCATCCCAAACAGAGATGGCCATAGGCACTTGCAAAACACCAGCAGCATTCAAGGTTTCCCAAAACAAGCCTTCGGAAGTGCTGGCATCGCCGATGGTGCCAAATGCCACTTCATTACCGGTAGTAGAAAACTTCTTGAATTTATCCGATTGCAAGGCGGGATTTTGACGGTATAGTTTGGATGCCAAGGCGAGACCTAGCAAGCGTGGCATTTGACCACCTGTGGGAGAAATATCCGCAGAGGAATTCTTGCTGGCAGTAAGATCGCGGAACTGTCCATGCTCATCCAACAAACGCGTAGAGAAATGTCCGTTCATTAAACGACCTGCCGAGGCAGGTTCTGCATTCACATCGGGATTGGCATATAATTGTGCAAAAAATTCCTGCACGGTAAGCAGTCCGGAGGCGAACATGAAGGTTTGATCACGATAATAACCCGAACGGAAATCGCCTTTCTTAAAGGCGCGTGCCATGGCTAATTGCGCAACTTCTTTTCCATCGCCAAAAATGCCAAACTTGGCCTTGCCTGTGAGCACTTCCTTGCGACCCGTTAAGCTGGCTTGGCGACTTTCACTGGCGATCCGATAATCGTTGATCACCGATTGCTTGAAATCCTCATATGTTAATCCAGCAGCAGTTTTACCGGAGATGTTGGTATCCATGATATTATGAAAACGATGGGATTACAAAAATAAGAAAAAAGAGGCAGGTTTATTTAGCTGAAAATCAAATGAAAAGCAGCGGCGGGAGGCAGTACCAGTAGCAGTAGCAGTAATCATATTGACTATTAACTATTGACTAATGACTATTGACCAATGACTATTGACCAATGACTATTGACTATTGACTATTGACTATTGACCAATGACTATTGACCAATGACTATTGACCAATGACTATTGACTATTGACTATTGACCAATGACCATTCCTCAAACCAACATATCACCAACAGCGAAAGCCATGAACACCATACTCGCTATGCCGTTGGCCGTGAAAAATGCGAGGTTGATGCGGTTCATATCGCCAGAACCGGCAATGCGATGCTGCATGATCAACAGCAATGAAAAAACCGACCATCCCACAAAGTAAATCCATCCAAAATCATGTAACATGAATGGTATGATGAGCAACAATGATGTGCCCACATGAAGCATCCGCGAAACCGTTAAAGCCCCTTTGATGCCAAGCGCAGCAGGAATGGAATGCAAGTGGTTCTGTCGATCGAATTCGGCATCCTGCAAAGCATAAATGATATCGAACCCTCCTACCCAAGTAATCACTGCCAAACCAATCATTACAGGCAACCAATCGAAATGCCCTGTAACGGCGAGGTAGGCACCCACGGGCGCTAACGACAAACCCAATCCAAGTACCAAATGGCTTAGTGCCGTAAATCGTTTGGTAAGACTATATCCGAGTACAACCAACAGCGCAATTGGTGAGAGGAAAAAACAGAGTTCGTTGATTTGATAGGCACAAAACATAAAAGCCAATGCCGTGATAATGGTAAACCACAAGGCGGAATTGGCTTTGATGGCTCCTGATGGAATCTCGCGACCTGCAGTGCGGGCGTTCTTGGAATCTATGTGGCGATCAGACCAACGATTGAATGCCATCGCCGAAGAGCGTGCAAAAACCATACAACCGAGCACCCAAAGGGCCTTGGAAGGAGCAACATGAAAATCAACATTGCGCAGCCCTGCCACAAAACCGATGGCAGCAAACGGCATGGCAAAAACCGAATGGCTGAACTTAATGAGGGCGAGATATTTGGATATGGTGCGTAGCATACGACTGCAAAGGTAAGGAGGTGGCAGGTAATTTATTAAATTCGCGTCCCTAACCTGTTTAAAGCACGAAAAATGTCGGACGATAAGAAAATCATATTCTCGATGGTGGGCGTTAGCAAAACCTACCCTCCACAAAAACAAGTACTGAAAAACATCTATCTGTCGTTTTATTACGGCGCCAAGATCGGCATCCTGGGATTGAACGGATCTGGAAAATCAACTTTGCTGAAGATCATTGCCGGGGTTGAAAAATCGTTCCAAGGTGATGTGGTTTTCTCTCCAGGCTATTCCGTTGGTTACTTGCCGCAAGAGCCGGAGTTGGATGATACCAAAACCGCCAAGGAGGTGGTGATGGAAGCCGTGCAAGAGCTCGTTGACATCATGAAAGAGTATGAGGATGTGAACAACAAATTCTCGGAGCCGATGGATGATGATGCCATGAACAAGCTCATCGAAAGACAAGGTGTTTTGATGGAGAAGATCGAGCAAATGGGCGGATGGGAATTAGATAACAAGATTGAAGTAGCCATGGATGCCTTGCGCTGTCCGGAAGGCGACACTCCCGTAAAAAACCTTTCGGGTGGTGAGCGTCGTCGCTTAGCATTGTGCCGACTCCTCCTTCAAGAGCCGGATATTCTTTTGCTAGATGAGCCTACCAACCACTTGGATGCTGAATCCGTTGATTGGTTGGAGCAGCACTTGCAACGCTATAAAGGCACAGTAATCGCCGTAACGCACGACCGTTACTTCCTCGACAACGTTGCGGGATGGATATTGGAGTTGGACCGTGGCGAAGGCATTCCTTGGCAGGGCAATTACTCGTCTTGGCTCGACCAGAAGTCAAAGCGTTTGGCACAAGAGGAGAAGTCGGAGAGTAAACGCCAGAAAACATTACAGCGCGAATTGGAATGGGTGCGCATGGCACCAAAAGCCCGACATGCCAAGAGTAAGGCGCGTTTGGCTGCTTACGAGAAGATGATGAATGAGGATGTAAAGGCCAAAGAAGACAAATTGGAAATTTGGATACCGAACGGTCCGCGACTGGGTAACGAAGTTATTGAAGCGGTAAACATTTCAAAATCCTTCGGAGATCGTGTGTTGTTCGAAAACCTGAGTTTCAAATTGCCACCTGCGGGTATAGTAGGCATCATTGGTCCGAACGGAGCGGGTAAGACTACCCTATTCCGCATGATGATGGGATTGGAAAACCCCGACCAAGGCGAAATCAAGATTGGATCCACGGTAGCCATCGGTTATGTCGACCAGACGCATGCCGCCATTGATAATGAGAAAACAGTTTGGGAAGTAATCTCAGGTGGACACGAAAACATCGATTTAGGCGGTCGCTCGTTGAATTCACGTGCCTATGTAGGAAGATTTAATTTCTCTGGCGCCGACCAAGGCAAGAAGTGTGGTGTGTTGTCAGGTGGTGAGCGCAATCGTTTGCATTTGGCGATGACCTTGAAATCGGAAGCCAATGTATTGTTGTTGGATGAACCAACGAACGATATAGATGTGAATACGCTTCGCGCTTTGGAAGAAGCTTTGGAAAATTTTGCAGGTTGCGCGGTAATCATCTCCCACGATCGTTGGTTCTTGGATCGTGTTTGTACCCACATCCTGGCCTTTGAAGGCGATTCGCAAGTTTATTATTTCGAAGGCGGCTATTCTGAGTACGAAGAGAATCGCAAAAAGCGCTTGGGCGATACTGGACCGCATCGCATCCGATACAAGACACTTGTAAGATAATCGACATTTTTGTCGGAAAATTGATTGAGGGGTGCTAAAAACACCCCTTTTTTCGTGCACCTTATTGAAGGGTTTTGTAGAAAAGCTGCTTGTAGATTGGGCGATAACGTTAATTCAAAAGAGACATATGCATACCCCAATCCATCCAAAGACGGATTCAACATTATCATGCAAGGTGAGGATGCTGAAGAGCTGCAAATCGAAATCTACAATATGATTGGAGAAGCAACAACATTCGAAAGATCCACTTCGGACGATGGCAGCGTAAGAATTGAGGGCTTGGTTCCCGGCATCTACTTTGCCAACATCAAAGGGCGCGAGTCCAGCCAGGTAATCAGGATAGTTCGTGAATAGGCAAACGTAATCCTAGGAACTGCGATATTCATCGCGAATATAAAATCAGGGTAGCGAAAGCCGCCCTGTTTTTGTTTTGAAGTAATCACAAAAAACATTCATAAGATCATCAAGCTCAATTGGGTTATTGA
>JBJTQS010000221.1:0-2855 GCA_046075765.1 Bacteroidota bacterium | reverse complement strand
CCAAAACCTGAAAGTCATGTATTTGGAAATCATCAAACCCGATAAAAAAGTCTTCGCAGGGGAAGTAATATCAGTGGCTGTCCCAGGCTCTGGAGGTCAGTTCCAAATGCTTAACAACCACGCACCCATCATTTCGTCCTTGGTTAACGGTACGGTAAAGGTGAAGACCACCTCAGGAAATGAACAATTTGAGGTAAAAGGCGGTGTGGTTGAAATGATAGATAACAAAATCACACTTCTGGCTGAATCTGTCTGATAATCTTTACTTTACAACTAATAAAAGGGCGAATTTGTAGGTTCGCCCTTTTTATTTTGAATTATACCCAAATCTGTTAGTATTTCACCCATTTCAAATTGACAATTGCATGAAAAAAGGGTTAAGTTTGTTTAAACTCAAAAATAAAAACATGAAGCTTACCAAAATCATGCTAGCAGCCTTTGCTGTAAGTGCCTTGTTTGTGTCGTGCAGCAAGGAAGAAGAGTCGACAAACAACTCGGCTTCTAACGAAATCCAACAAGAACCATCAGAGAGGCAATGTGCTTCTATGGAGGTTTTGAACCGTCAATTGGCTGAGGATCCAGGATTAGCTGCTCGTATGGCTGAAATCGACCGGATCGCCAATGAGGTTGTGGCTGGTCAGCGTTTGCTACCTGATGGCACCATTGAAATCCCTGTGGTTTTCAATGTACTTTATAAATCGACAGCTCAAAACATTTCATTGACTCAGTTGCAAAGCCAAATAGATATTTTGAACCAGGATTATGGTGCAACAAATGCCGATTACAACAACACTCCTTCTATATTCCAAGGTGTACGTTCGGGAAATACTGGTATTCGCTTCGTATTGGATCAGGTTATCCGTAAATCGACAACAAAAACCTCTTGGCAGACTAATGATGATATGAAAAAGTCAACCAAAGGTGGTTTAAACCCAACTAGCCCAACTACCAAGCTCAACATTTGGGTTTGCAATTTGAGCAATAACATTCTTGGATATGCTCAATTCCCTGGCGGATCTTCAGCAACAGACGGAGTTGTTTTGGATGACAATTGTGTTGGTGTTGCAAGCTTAAATTACACAGCTTACAACAAAGGCCGTACTGCCACTCACGAAGTTGGTCACTGGCTCAATCTTCGCCACATTTGGGGAGATGCTACTTGTGGTAGCGACTTGGTTTCAGATACCCCTTCGCACAACACTTCTAATTACGGATGCCCCGCTTACCCACACTACTCTACTTGCACAGGTGCTCCAGTGGAAATGACCATGAACTATATGGATTATACAGACGATGCTTGCATGTACATGTTCTCTGCTGGACAGAAAACTCGTATGAATGCCACATTCGTTTCAGGAGGTGGTCGCAATTCATTCGCGCAACCTTGATAGATATTTGAGATGGAAACTCAAGGCCCTCGCGATAGCGGGGGCTTTTTTATTGAAGCTTGTCGTTGTTCAAATGGCGTTGAGAATCGCGCGAAGTCTTCTTATCCATATTACGCTGAAAAGCATCTTCCAAGTCAACCCCCGTCTGGTTGGCAAGGCAAACAAGTACAAACAACACATCTACCATCTCATCGGCCAAGTTCACATTTTTATCGCTTTCCTTGAACGACTGCTCGCCGTATTTCCGAGCAATAATCCGAGCCAACTCCCCCACTTCCTCTGTCAAAAGCGCCATGTTGGTGAGCTCATTGAAATAACGAACACCATATTGTTTGATCCATTGATCGACTTGGGATTGTGTGTTTTTAAGCGACATATTTCAGTTTGTGATTAAAAAGGATTCGTTTACTCCTTGGTATCCATCATAATGGTAACAGGGCCATCGTTGAGAAGATCAACTTTCATATCGGCGCCAAAAACGCCTGATTTGATTTCCTGATCACTTTCTTTGGCCAAGGTCGATAAGAATAATTCATACAAAGGTATCGCCTGCTCAGGCCTTGCGGCTTGTATGTAAGAGGGACGATTACCCTTTCGGGAGTCGGCCATCAAGGTGAATTGACTAATGACTAAATACTCGCCGCCCATATCGCTACAAGAAAGATTCATCAAGCCGTTTTCGTCATTGAAAATGCGAAGCTTCGGGAGTCGTGCCGCCAACTTCAATACATCGGCCTCTTGGTCCTCAATACCTACTCCTAAAAGAATCAGCAGCCCTCGATTGATAGAAGCATGCACATGCCCATCGATGGTTACCGATGCTCTGCTGACACGTTGAATCAATGCTTTCATTTGGATGACTTAATTCCGGTTTCCTTATTTGATATATCTCAATTGCTGATACAATTACTTGAACACATCCTCGTTATTCAAAATACTGATATAGCTGGCGTAACGAGTCAAAGCAATTTTCGAATCCTCCACTGCTTGAATTACGGCGCAACCTTTCTCATTTTCATGTAGACAATTGTTGAATTTGCAATGGGTCGATTCTTTGAAAATCTCAGGAAAGTAATGGGACACCAGATGTTTTTCAAAATCCACAATCCCAAACTCTCGGATTCCAGGAGTGTCTATGATATAACCTCCACCTGGAAGTGGATGAGCCTCCGCGAAAGTTGTGGTATGCTTACCTTTCATGTGTTGCTCTGAAAGTGCTGATGTCTTTAAATCCAAGCCGGGTAGCAACTGATTCACCAAGGTGGATTTACCGGTGCCGGAATGACCTGAAAGTAGTGTGGTCTTATTATGCAAAGCCTTCCTCAACGGCTCCAGCGTCGAATTATCAATCGCTGAGATGGTGAATGTTTCATAGCCAACATGCCGATACATGGCCGACAAGAGTTGCACATACTCCTCCACCTCCTCATCGTATAAATCGCACTTGTTAAAGACAACGGCGGCAGG
>JBJTQS010000220.1:0-18106 GCA_046075765.1 Bacteroidota bacterium | reverse complement strand
ATCAGTCTTCATCCAATTATAGCTGGGCGATGCTTTCAGTCCAAAATGGAATTTACTTTCCCCGTCATTTTGCGCATTAGCTGCGAAAGAAATGGCAACCGCCATCATAATTGAAAGAAATACACGTTTATTCATAGCTTTGCTTATTGGTTATGCAATTATACTCAAAAATCCGTTTCAGATCAGTCCTTTGGGCTGTGATTTGTTTTTGCATGCTTTGTGCCTGCGGAACCGATAAGCCCGATGTGTCGGACATTCAAGTTGATACGAAAATAGAGCGGTTCGACCATGATTTAACTGCATCGATTTCGAAGCCTGATGTGATCAAAAATCTTCAGGATAAGTATGGCTTGTTTTACGAAACCTTTACTTTTAAAATATTGCAGATTCGTCCTGGATCAGATGAGGAAGTCGCAGATGCTTTGCGGTCTTTTGTAACCGATTCCAGCGTTGCCAGTGTTTCCCAATCTATAGATTCCGTTTACAAAGACACTCGCGAACTTGAGGAGGGATTCAATGAATTCGCAAAGCATTATAAATATTATTTCCCCAAAGACACATTTCCGAGAATCGTGGCTTGCAATACCTTTTTCAATTACGCCATTGCCATAGATAGCGGATTTATCGGCCTAGGTCTTGATATGTTCTTGGGAGAGCAATCCCATTATTATGAGCTCATCGGAATGCCGTTGTTCATGCGCAAACGAATGGCACCACAATACCTGGTCCCTGCTACCGTACTCGGCTGGTTCAACTCAGAATACCCTAGGGAATTGGAAGGCAAGGAATTCCTGAATCAGATGATTCACCAAGGTAAATCCATGTATTTTGCGAGTAAGATGCTGCCTGAAACACCTGATTCGGTGTTGCTCGCATTCTCACCAAGCGAACTCAAATGGTGTGAGGATAACGAGGAGCGTATATGGTCAATGTTCATTGAAAAGAAAATGTTGTTCAGTACCGATCCCTCGCACTATATCAAATTTTTAGGTGAAGCTCCTAAATCCTCCGGTTTTCCAGACGACGCTCCCGATCGAATTGGTGTATGGGTTGGATGGCAGATCGTAAAAAAATACATGAATAAAAATCCCGAATCGTCACTCCAGCAACTGATAGCGGAAAAAGATGCCTTGAAGATTTTGGAACAATCGGGATACAAACCTTAAGCATATGAAAAACTCGGAAATCAAATTCAACATCACACTCGACGATAACCGTATGCCGGAGACCATTAAATGGCAGGCAGATGATTCAGGAATGGTCGGTGAAAAGGAATGCAGTTCTGTGATGATTTCCATTTGGGATCCCAAGGACAGCTGTACGTTGCGCATCGACTTATGGACTAAGAAAATGATGGTAGAGGAAATGCAGCATTTGTATTACGAAACGTTGCGAAGCATGGCCGATACTTACAAGAGGTCTACCAATGATGATAAGGCTGCAGAGGAGATTGCTGCTTTTGCCCAGCGCTTCGGCAAAATGACTGGAGTGCTCAAGTGAAAATCACTTGAGCAATTGTTCAGGAGTGATCAGCAAAAAAGCCCATCAACTCATCCCTTCCTGTTCGTTCGGTAGATGATGTGATGAACATTCTAGGTAACTCTTCCCACGTTTCAGACAATCGCTTTTTGTATTGGGCAATGTTTTTTTGCAGCACGGTTTTTGTCAATTTGTCTGCCTTGGTAAATGCAATCACAAATGGCACTCCACTCTCGCCGAGTTGATTGATGAATTCCAAATCCGATCGCTGTGGTTCCAGTCGCGCGTCCACTAATACCACTACACAAGTGAGTTCTTTTCGATGCTCCAAATAGCCGCGCACCATCTTATCCCATTTTTCTCGCTCTGTTTTTGATGATTTCGCATAACCATATCCAGGCAAGTCTACCAAATACCATCCAGCAGGAAATTTGAAATGGTTGATGGTTTGTGTTTTCCCAGGAGTAGAAGACGTTTTTGCCAAATCCTTAACGCCAGCCAACATATTAATAAGCGATGACTTGCCCACGTTCGATCTGCCAATGAAAGCGAATTCCGCCTGCTCATGTGGGGGACATTTGCGGTAATCGCCATAGCTGCAGATAAATGCAGCCTTGCTGGTATCTACCATTTGCTATTAAGGCTTTTTTGATTGGTAGGAGGAAATATGACGCTCTTTTTTGGAGTCGTAAATATCTGCAATGGTGACTAGGATTCCGGTTTCTTCTACATCCCCGAAATGGTTGTTTCGTGCGGTCCCGAAGGTTTTCATGGTGGCCGACAAGTTCATATAGGAGTTGAACAAAGGCGGAATGTTTTCACCACGGTCACGCA
Organism: Bacteroidota bacterium; assembly: GCA_046075765.1. Taxonomy (GTDB): domain Bacteria; phylum Bacteroidota; class Bacteroidia; order AKYH767-A; family OLB10; genus JALRAP01. Next base: position 15,793 of record JBJTQS010000220.1, on the reverse strand, counting down.
CCTTACCATTGAGTATTCTATGAGCATCCTTATAGGGCAACCCTGAGACTTCCGAAATAAACGCTGAAACATCATGTTTCAAAGGGAGTGCTTCAATTGGTTCCACTAATTTCTCATGGTCGGGGAATACATGTCCCATGAATGATAAAATGCAATCACGCGCTATTGCATCGAAATCGCTGTACATGGTCACCTTGCCGAAGAAATAATTGATGTGCGTATAATCGACAATGATGGCGCCGAGTCCATCCCAAAGATTATCAAGTGAAAACAAACCTTTTCGGTTTTCAGCCGATGGCTGGAATCGTGGTTGTACAAAAGACCTGCCAAGTTCAATCGTATAGGGCAGGTAGTTCTGGATGAAGTTTTCTGAAAATTTAAAAAGTTCGCAAGTGGCTAAATTGAAAATCTCGTTTTCGTTTTTGTCGGCCTTAGAGCACTCAATGAAACGGTAACCTCCAACGATTTCTTTTTCCTCCGGATTCCAAACTATCAATTGGCTGTAAACTGATCCATTGAGATCAAATGTGTCAAGATCGCAGTCCAAACCCGTGCCGCCTCCGGCGTGTCTGAATGTCAATTCGCGCAATCTACCTATCTCCCTCAAGGTATAGGGTGCATTGTGCGCATTTACGATATAAATTTGGTTGGAGCCATTATTCGTGTCGCGAACAAACAGCTCACCTGTCAACTCCGCCTCTAATAGCTTTCTATCAATCGGAGGTATTAAATCCTTCATTTGTTCCATTGATGAATGGAGTTACTTGCCGGCAAGGTTTTGATTAGATAAAGAATAGACCATGTGTTTGATGCGGTCAGCCCATTCGCGGTCATTGGATGGATTTTCAAAGGCTGTACTATCTACCGGTTTTCCAAAAGTAATGCGAATAGTTCTTCCCTTTTGCCTGTACATTTCATCGGGCAGGTAAAGCATTTCGATGTTGGCTTTTAGGCCCAAGTTTTTTCTGATGTTTGATAACTTGTAAAAGAATGCTGAGTTTTCACCGTCAATGAAAGCGGGTATAACTGGGATGCGGTTTTTCTTGGATTTGATGATGAAGCTTTTTCGCCATTCCAGATCACGGATCAAACCCTTTTTTTTCCTCGAAACCAATCCTGCCGGGAAAATCAGTACTCCCATACCCGATGCATAAAGGTCATCCAGGTTTTTATGTACCTGAGCATCGTTTTTACCATGTTTGTTTACTCCAATAAAAAGCCCTTTCAGGTTTTCCAGTTTCAGAAGGATGTCGTTTACGATAAATCGGACATCAGCTCGTTTCTTTCCTACACTTTGAAGCAATGAAATGGCATCCAGTCCACCCAAAGGGTGATTGGCTGCTACCACAAATCCCCCCGTTTCAGGGATGTGTTCCAAGCCCTCCATTTCTACTTGTGCGCCAAATTCGGAAATGATGGCATCAACAAATTCAAAATCAAATCGATGGCCATTCCTATGGATAAAACTGTTGATCTCTTCCTGGTGTACCGTCTTTTTTAACCAGCTAAAGAATATCCCAGGAAGCATGGCGTATAGTCCGGGATTCTTACTCTTAAAAACAGAGTCGATATCTATAAGTGTTTTGTTTTCAGGGTTTTTCATAGTTTGATTCAGTCCGCACTAAAATTCATGGTTTCAAAAGTAATGGATTTAAAATTGTGGCTCAGTTGTTAATTTCTCCCACATTCTTCCACACTTCAATAAACTTACTATTTTTGATGAAACATATTTATAATCAATAAGTATAATTGAGTCTATTCAGATAAACAGAGTTTGTTTTTGTCTCAATGGACATAATTTATCAACAAAAACCGCGTTTAGTGGTAAAAAGTGGAAATACTTTTTTTACCTTTACCCACCTTAAATGCTGAATGCTGTAGGTCAGTCATTTGAGGTGCAAAAACCGAAAAAGCGAAATGCAACTAATTGGGGAATTTGAAGTTAAGGTTGACGACAAGGGCCGGATCATGGTCCCAGTTGGCCTGCGCCGTCAGCTCCCCACCGAGATGCAGGACCGCTTTGTACTGAACCGTGGTTTTGAAAATTGTGTGGCCATGACACCATATCCGTTGTGGGTAAAGGAGTCTGAGCGTATCAACAAACTCAATTCAAACCGAAAACTGGTGCGGGAATACCAAAGGTTTTTTGCGAATGGTGCCACCGAGTTGATACTCGACAATTCAGGCAGGATGCTTATACCAAAGCATCTGCAGGAATGGGCGGGTCTTGGCAAGGAGGTTATCATTTCATCCTATGGCAGCAAGATTGAAATCTGGTCTAAAGACCGTTTCCGTACGCCTACTTCCGAGGATGCTGAACGCTATGCAAACCTCGCTGAGGAGATTTTCGGGAACGACAACAACGATGAGATTTGATGTCCTATCATGAACCCGTCATGTTGCGCGAATGCTTAGACGCGCTGCAGTGCAAAAAGGACGGTGTTTATGTGGATGCGACCTTCGGTGGTGGAGGACACTCAAAAGCAATACTGAACGCTTTGGGTGAAGATGGCCGGCTGTTGGCTTTCGACCGAGATGAAGACGCTCTTGCGAATACGATTAACGATAGCAGGTTCACACTCTTAAGAGACAACTTCAGCCACATGGAGCAACAACTCGGCCAACTCGGTATTCATCAGGTGGATGGTATCCTGGCCGACTTAGGAGTTTCTTCTCATCAATTTGATGTAGCCCAAAGAGGTTTCTCCATTCGGTTTGAACACGATTTGGATATGCGGATGGACAATAGGGAAAGACTTACCGCACTGGAGATTCTAAACACCTACTCGGAAAAAGAGTTGGTTTCTATTTTCTCCCTCTACGGTGAAGTGCGCAATTCAAAAAGTCTTGCTTCAGCCATCGTGAAAAAAAGAGCTGAACATCCGTTGAAAGGTTCAGCCGACCTGCGTAACTGTATCAAGCATCTGATGCCAGCCAAGGACGGTAATACTTGGTTGGCACAAATTTATCAGGCATTACGAATTGAAATCAATAACGAGTTGGATTCCTTGCGCGCTTTACTTGACCAATCCCAAAAGTTGGTTAAAAGCGGAGGTCGCATAGCCATCATGTCATACCATTCTTTGGAAGACCGTATGGTTAAGAACTTGATCAATACAGGAAATGTGGATGGGGAGGATCACCGTGATTTATACGGAAACAGAATTGGTTTGAGCTTTCAATCGATTAATCGAAAAGCCATTGTGCCCTCACCTGAGGAATTAGAGAAAAACTCGCGTTCACGAAGCGCCAAATTAAGAGTTGCTGAAAAGATTTGACCGTATGGGAAATAGAATCAGAAGCGAAGAACAGCATGTGGCATCAACTGCCGGCGTTGGCGATAAAAAAGCCGGTAGCAGCAGGTTTATCCGCTTGATGTATGCTTTCGGGATTTTTTCTAAGGAGGGTCTGGTAAAATCAATGCCTTTCGTTTTCTTCTTGATGGCAATAGCCCTGCTATATATCGCCAATAGCTACGAGGCCGAAAGGGTTATTCGTGACATCGACAAGACAGGAAAAGAGCTTAAAGCCCTAAGAACCGAATACATTTCGGTAAAGTCGGAGCTCATGTTCACGAGCAAGCAGTCTGAGGTGGCGCGCATGTCATCATCATTCGGAATCAGTGAGTCAAAATCAGCACCTATGAAAATAGTGGTGGCCGACAATAGCAACCAAGAATCTGAACTAACCTTATGGGAGAAACTAAAAAGGATATTCTCGTAAGGGTTTACATCCTTTACGGCTTCATGTGCCTTTTTGGCGCGGCTATCATATTTAAAATTTGGCACATCCAGAATGTGCGCGGTGAACAATTGATCGCATTGGCCGATAGTCTCACCACTAAAACGGCAATCATCGAGCCTGCTCGCGGTAACATATATTCTGCTGATGGCAGTTTACTTGCCACCTCTGTGCCAACTTATGATTTGTATATTGACCTGCAGTTGGAAACCATCACCAATGATGTTTTCAAATCAGGTCTCGATTCTTTGGCAATCGGACTTTCAAGGATATTGGGCGACAGATCATCCAATGCATATAAGCAACTTCTGATTTCGGCCAGGAAGCCAGGTCCGGGCAAACGTTATTTTCCATTGAAGAAAAATGTTACTCATGCCCAGCAAAAGAAACTTTATGAATTACCTGTTTTCCGTTTAGGTAGATACAAAGGAGGACTCATTGCAGAAGTGAAAAACAAGCGGGTGAAACCATTCGCTATTCTTGCTGATCGTACCATTGGTTACAAGCTCGACGGCGTTGGTGCTGTTGGCATCGAAGGTGCCTTTGATCAATACCTGAAGGGTAACACCGGTGTGCGTTTGATGCAAAAAATGTCTGGCAATGTGTGGAAGCCACTCAATGATGAAAACGAAATCGAGCCTTTAGATGGAAATGATGTCATCACTACAATCGATTTGAATTTGCAGGATGTGGCCGAAAGCGAATTGGAAAGGCAATTGGCAGGTCACAAGGCCGATAAGGGTTGTGCCATTTTGATGGAGGTCCAAACGGGTGCGATCATGGCTATTGCCAACCTGGAGCGTGGATCCGACGGGATATACAGAGAGACCTATAACTTCGGAGTAGGTCAAAGCACTGAGCCAGGTTCCACATTCAAACTGGCTTCCATGATGGCATTGATGGAGGATGGATTTGCCTCTCCCGATGATTCAGTCGACACCCAAGGCGGCATAATCAAATATGCGGGCAAGGAAATGAAAGACTCCAAAAAGGGAGGCTACGGCAAGATAACCCTTCAAAGCGTATTCGAGCACAGTTCGAATGTGGGTATTTCGAAAATGATTCAAAAGTATTACGCTAAGAGACCGCAGGAATTTGTAGATAGGATAAAGTCTTTTGGTTTGGTGGATGACCTGGGATTGCAAATCACGGGTGCAGGCAGGCCATATATAAATAGCACAGAAAACAAACTCTGGTCCAGAATCTCCCTGCCTTTCATGTCAATAGGATATGAATGTTCATTTACTCCTTTGCAAATGCTGACCTTCTATAACGCTGTTGCCAACGACGGTAAAATGGTTAGGCCGCTTTTTGTAAGGGAGATTCGTAACAAGGGAATGGTTGTCAAATCCTTCAGTACAGAGGTCATGCGTGAGAAAATAGCTTCTGACAAAACATTGGAGAATGCACGCAAGATGCTTGATGGTGTAGTTCAACAAGGAACAGCCACTATTTTGAAACATGGTCAATATGGAATAGCTGGGAAAACCGGAACAGCCGTAATAGCTGCGCAATCCAAAGGCTACAACAAGGACAATAAGAAATACCAAGCGACTTTCGTTGGATATTTTCCAGCGGATAAACCTCGTTACAGTTGCATCGTAGTGGTTTATGCTCCCAATAACAATGTCTATTACGCATCACAAGTGGCTGCTCCTATTTTCAAAGAAATAGCCGATAAGGTTTATGCTACAAGCATCGAAATGCATCCCAACCTGGTTGCCAGCAATCAAAACGCAGGAAAGATGCCTCAAGTGAAAAGCGGGAATGCACAATCGGTTGATTATGTTCTGAAAAAGGTTGGAGTAACTAATTACACCGTTAAACAAAATGTGGAATGGATAACTGCTACAACCAGTGGCAACAGTATTGATTTGAAATCCCGTGATATGCAAATCGGAAACGTTCCCGATGTAACAGGCATGGGCTTACGCGATGCGGTGTTTCTGTTAGAGAGCAGCGGTCTCAATATACGGGTGATGGGTAGGGGCGCGGTGCTTAAACAATCGATACCCGCAGGGACCAAGATCGAAAAAGGAAAGGAAATAGTGATTCAGCTTGGATGATGAAGCAGCTTCAGGAAATATTATATAAGGCAGGCTTATTGGAGGTAGTGGGCAACACTTCAGTCAATATAGGTGAAATATGCTTTAGTACGAACGATATCAAACCTGGTGATTTGTTCGTTGCGGTCAAAGGGACTCGAACAGATGGCCATGCATTTATTCCTGCTGCAATCAAATCGGGTGCCGTTGCAATCGTTTGCGAATCTTTGCCCGATACAATTACTGAAGGAGTCACTTTCGTAAAGGTTGCTGATAGTTCGGTGGCGTTGGCGATCATGGCTGCCAATTATTACGACAATCCATCTGAAAAGTTGCACTTGGTCGGTGTAACCGGTACCAATGGCAAAACAACGTCTGTCACTTTGCTGTATCGGTTGTTTATGAACATGGACATGCCATGCGGTTTGTTATCTACGGTGGAGAATAGGATCAACCAACAGGTAATACCGTCAACACATACAACTCCTGATCCGGTTCGACTGAACAAGTTGCTTGCCATGATGGTTGATGATGGTTGCAAGTATTGCTTCATGGAGGTAAGTTCACATGCGGTGGTACAGCATCGTGTGACAGGTTTGGTATTTGCCGGCGGATTATTCACCAATATCACACACGATCATCTCGATTATCACAAAACCTTCGACGAATATATCAAGGCTAAGAAGGGCTTTTTCGATATGCTTCCGGCATCTTCCTTCGCTATTTATAATTCAGATGACCGAAATGGTTCGGTAATGGTTCAAAACTGCAAAGGGAAGGTCATATCATTCGGTTTGCGGGGAATGGCGGATTTCAAGTGCAAAGTTATAGAGAACACATTTGGCGGTTTGTTGCTGGTATTGGATGGCCATGAAGTGCTCTGCAGGTTGATCGGTTCTTTCAACGCTTACAATATAGCGGGCGTTTATGCTGTGGCTGTAATGCTTGGTCAGGATAAGTTATCTGTACTTACTGCGCTTAGCAACCTCGAACCTGTTGAAGGAAGATTCCAATATGTGATGTCGTCAAAAAGTGTAACGGGAATCGTTGATTACGCTCATACACCTGATGCATTGATGAACGTATTGAACACCATCAAGGACCTTCGTACCGGTAACGAAACTGTAATTACTGTTGTAGGCTGTGGAGGCGACCGGGATAAGTCCAAACGTCCGGTAATGGGAAAGATAGCCTCCGATATGAGCGATAAGGTGATCTTCACTTCTGATAATCCGAGGTCTGAAAATCCCGATTTGATAATCGATGAAATGCGTTCGGGAGTATCTCCGGTTAATTTCAAGAAAACGATTGCGATACCTGATCGCAAAGAGGCCCTAAGGCTTGCATGCAGTATGGCCGAACCTGGAGATATCATACTTGTGGCCGGCAAAGGCCATGAGAAGTACCAGGAGATTGCAGGTGTGAAAACGCCTTTTGATGACAAGCAGGTTTTGTTGGATTCATTTAAACTGATGGAAAGCTGATGCTGTACTACCTTTTCGAATATCTCGATCGCGTTCTCGACATTCCTGGTGCCGGGGTTTTCCGTTTTATATCGTTCCGCGCGGCGTTGGCCATCATTGTTTCCTTGTTTATCACTTTGATTCTTGGAAAGCCAATCATTCGACTGCTGCTAAAAAAGCAAGTTGGTGAAACCATCCGTGATCTGGGTCTTGAGGGCCAAGCTCAAAAGAAAGGGACACCTACGATGGGAGGACTTATAATAATCTCTGCAATCCTGATTCCTACTATTCTACTTGCAAAACTAGATAACATCTATATCCTATTGATGATAGTCTCTACATTATGGTTGGGATTCATTGGCTTCTTGGATGATTACATCAAGGTTTTCAAAAAGGATAAGGAAGGGCTTGCCGGCAGATCAAAAATAATAGGTCAGGTAGGTCTTGGTTTGATTGTTGGTTCGGTACTATATTTCCATGATGATGTGGTTGTGCGCGATAATGTAATCGCAAGCGGTGGGCCCTCCATAACCTTGAACACAGAAGCTGAAGAAGGCTTCCGAAACGCTCAAGTTACTGATATGAAGACGGCTGATGTGAAATCCACAGCTACCACCATCCCATTCATGAAGAACAATGAGTTTGATTACCGGATGATTTCCGCATGGTTGGGAGACAATGCAGGAAAATATGTCTGGATCATTTTCATTTTAGCTGTGATACTGATTGTGACGGCCGTTTCAAATGGAGCCAACATTACCGATGGCATAGATGGATTGGCCACAGGTACTTCCGCAATTATCGGAGTAACACTTGCTGTTTTTGCTTATGTATCCGGTAACACCATATTCTCCGACTATCTGAACATTATGTACATTCCTAATACGGGTGAGTTAATGGTGTTCATGAGTGCATTTGTTGGGGCATGTGTTGGATTCCTATGGTTCAATGCCTATCCGGCTCAGGTTTTCATGGGTGATACTGGAAGCCTCGCACTCGGAGGTATCATAGCTGTTTTCGCGATTGCTATCCGAAAGGAATTATTGATTCCTGTTCTCTGTGGGATTTTTCTGATAGAAAATCTTTCAGTGATGATGCAGGTGAGCTATTTCAAGTATACCAAAAAGAAATTTGGCGAAGGCAGAAGAATATTTCGTATGTCACCACTACACCATCACTATCAGAAACTAGGATATCATGAATCTAAAATCGTGACCAGGTTTTGGATTGTAGGAATCATGCTGGCCGTATTGAGTATCGTAACACTGAAACTGCGTTAACAAATGTCTAACAAGCCCAAAATGGTGATTCTTGGTGCTGGCGAAAGCGGGCTTGGATCTGCTGTGTTGGCGCTGAAGAAGGGCTATGATGTATTTGTTTCTGATAGCGGTCCGATACGGGAAGCATATAAGGACGAGTTCAAACGCCGTGGAATCCCTTTTGAAGAGGGAACACATAGTATGAATCTACTCATGGATGCAGCTGAGATTATCAAAAGCCCAGGTATTCCTGATAATGCATCTGTTGTCATCAAAATGAAGGAGGCGGGTATTGCTATTGTTTCAGAGATAGAGTTTGCAGCCAGGCATACTAACGCACAAAAGATTTGCATTACGGGCACTAATGGAAAAACTACCACTACACTACTAACATACCACATTCTTCAAAAAGCCGGATTGAATGTTGGTTTGGCTGGCAATGTTGGAAAAAGCTTCGCCATGCAAGTGGCGGAATCAGAACACGACTACTATGTGCTTGAGCTTAGCAGTTTCCAATTGGATGGAATGTTTCAATTCAGGGCGGATATATCCATCTTGTTAAACATCACACCCGATCACTTAGATCGGTACGATTATCAGCTTTCAAATTATGTCGATTCGAAGTTCAGGATACTGAACAACCAAAGGTCACAAGATGCATTTATCTACTGCGCTGATGATCCGATTCTGAATGACGCCATGATGGCTAGGCATGTAACACCTACTTGTTATCCGTTTTCCATCACAAGTTCCGAGGGCATGGCTGCCTTCATTCAAAATGAAAACCTAGTCATAAACATAAAAAACCAAATCCTCGATATGTCTATCTACAACCTGGCCCTTCAAGGCAAACACAATCTCTACAACACCATGGCAGCGGGAATCGCAGCAAGGATTCTCGACATACGCAAAGAAGTCGTTAGAGAGAGTTTTTCCGATTTCAAAAACGCTGAGCATCGTTTGGAACATGTGATGACTGTGCACGGAATTGAATTTGTGAATGACTCTAAGGCCACCAATGTCAATTCCGCATGGTATGCATTAGAGTGTATGCAAAAGCCTGTGATCTGGATCGTGGGAGGTGTTGACAAAGGCAATGATTATGAGACATTGCGTGAGCTGGTCAAATCGAAAGTGAAAGCCATTGTTTGTCTGGGCAAGGAAAACACCAAAATACACGAGGCGTTTTCAGACATCGTTCCAGATATTTCTGAGACATCGTCTGCCATGGATGCGGTTCAAAAGTCTTATGAAAAGGGACGAAAAGGGGATGTTGTGCTGCTCTCTCCGGCATGTGCAAGCTTTGATTTGTTTAAGAACTATGAAGATCGCGGATGGCAATTCAAAACAGCCGTTCGCTCCCTTTAATTGCAAATTTTTATAAATCATCAGCATGAATATTTGGTTGGATAAACACTTCAAGGGCGACAGAGTGATCTGGATTGTCGTAATGCTACTTGCGTTATTGTCCATCCTTGCCGTTTATAGCTCAACCGGTACTCTTGCATACAAAACAAAGCAAGGGAACACGGAGTATTATCTGCTGAAGCATCTCCTGATCCTGTTCCTTGGATTTGGCCTGATGTATTTTGCGCATCTGTTCAGATATACGGTTTTTGCACGCTTCGCAAATATTGTAATCGCCGTAGCGATTCCTTTGCTTCTATTCACCCTTGTTATGGGTACTAATAGAAATGAGGCCAGTCGCTGGCTTACATTACCGATCATCAATTTGTCTTTCCAGACATCCGACCTTGCCAAGCTTGCATTGATTTTGTTTGTTGCACGGGCATTATCAATCAGGCAGGATAATATCAGGGATTTCAAATCCGCATTTGTCCCGATCATGCTTCCTGTATTAATCACATGTGCTTTGATTTTACCTGCGAATTTCTCAACGGCTGCAGTGTTGTTTGCAACAAGCATAATTCTAATGCTGGTAGGTAGGATATCATTAAAATACATAGCCTCATTGATCGGCATAGGCGTTGTTGCCTTTGCATTGTTTGTTTCAATCTCTCTGGCTATTGGGAAAAAGGGGCGTATATCAACATGGGCTGCAAGGATAGAAACATTTGCGGGAGGCAAGGAGGGTTCGGATAGTTACCAGTCGCAACAGGCAAATATTGCTATCGCTAAAGGAGGATTTCTCGGAGTTGGACCAGGAAACAGTTCGCAAAGGAATTTTCTACCGCATCCCTACTCAGACTTTATTTATGCAATCATCATTGAAGAATACGGAATGGTGGGAGGTGTCATAATCGTTGTACTCTATCTGGTTTTGCTCTTTAGGGCTGTAAAAATCGTACGCAATTCGCCGAAAGCTTTTGCGACATTCGCCGCGATAGGCTGCGCATTCAGTTTGGTTTTCCAAGCTATGATCAATATGGCGGTTACTGTAGGCTTATTCCCAGTAACCGGACAACCCTTGCCTATGCTTAGTATGGGTGGAACATCCATATGGTTTACCAGTATTGCAATCGGAATCATACTCAGTGTGAGTCGTGATACCGAGGAGGAAGGAGGTTTGCAACCTGTTGCGGCCTGAAACACGAATCATAATAAGTGGAGGTGGCACAGGAGGCCACATTTTCCCTGCCTTGGCTATAGCAGAAGGTTTGCGAAAAATCGATGCGTCCATTAAGATTCTTTTTGTAGGTGCCAAGGGAAGAATGGAGATGGAGAAGATTCCAGCTGAAGGTTATGAGATTGTCGGTCTTAACATTTCCGGATTCAACCGTAGTTTTTCTTGGTCAAACCTATCATTCCCATTCAAAGTTGTTTTTAGCTTAATTAAGGCTTTGTCGATAGTCAAAAAATTCAAGCCTAATGCCGCTGTTGGAGTTGGTGGATATGCCAGTGGTCCATTGTTATGGGCCGCATCCAAATCAGGTGTTCCAACGGTGATTCAAGAACAGAATTCATATCCCGGAATCACGAATAAATTGCTCGCCTCAAAAGCCCATTTGATTTGCACTGGCTACGATGGTATGGAACATTACTTCCCTGCATCAAAAATCCTGGTAACAGGAAATCCTGTAAGGAATGAGATGGTTGACATCCTTGGAAAGAAGGATGAGGCTTTATCCTTCTTTGGTTTAGAAAAAGACAAGCCTGTTATCTTGGTTGTCGGAGGAAGCCAAGGTGCTTTGGCGATCAATAAGGCAATTTTGCAGGGGCTTTCAGCATTGCGCGATTCAGGAGTACAATTGATATGGCAGACGGGAGTAAGATTTTTGCCTGAAGCATTGGAAGCAATCAACACAACAGGGTATTCTGGAGCGCGTGCATTTGATTTTATTAAAAGGATGGATTACGCATATGCTGCTTCCGATTTAGTGATATCCAGGGCCGGAGCCAGTACTGTATCTGAACTATGTGTGGTTGGAAAGCCTGCCATTATGGTGCCTCTTCCAACTGCAGCTGAAGATCATCAAACACACAATTGCATGTCGCTGGTTAAAAAAGGCGCAGCCATTCTTGTAAAGAATTCGGATGCCTCTCATTTGTTGGTTGCAGAGTCTTTGAAAGCAATCCATGATACAGAGTTGCTCCATTCATTGGGTGAAAATATGTTGAAATTGGCTGTAACAGATGCGGCGCAACGAATCGCCAACGAAGTTTACGCTATCGCTTTGAAACACCAAGAGGAATCTGTCAATTGAAAAACCTATTCGGACATATCACCAAAGCGTATTTCCTTGGTATAGGAGGCATAGGCATGAGCGCCTTGGCCAGGTATTTTCATCATAAGGGAGTGGAAGTGGTTGGGTATGATAAAACAGCTACACCCTTGACGGATGAATTGATCCGTGAGGGTATCAGGGTTTCTTTCGAAGATGATCCGGATGCTCTACCCGCATGGCTGAAATCTGATGATGCATCAACTGATTTCATGGTTGTGTACACGCCTGCGATTCCTTCCGACCATAAGGAGTTCAATTTCCTAATATCAAAGGGTATTCGAATGTGGAAACGTTCCGAGGTGTTGGGAGAAGTGACACGCGGAGTACGTACCATAGCCGTAGCAGGAACGCATGGTAAAACAACCACATCTACCATGATTGCACATCTATTGAAACATGCCAATATGAATGTTACCGCTTTCTTGGGTGGAATAGCATCTAATTATGGAACCAATCTATTGATCGCTTCGGATTCCGAAAACGAGATCATGGTTGCCGAGGCCGATGAGTATGATCGCTCGTTCCTCAAGTTAAATCCCGATACATCTGTGATAACATCCTTGGATCCTGATCATCTCGATATCTATGGAAGTAAACAGAATATGATTGACAGTTACACAGAGTTTGCATCCAGATTGAAGCCGGGCGGTGTCCTTTTCACGAAAGCCGGGATAGAAAACCAGTCCTCCATTATTCCAACACAAACTTATTCAGCTGACTCATCAGGGCAAGCAGTTGCTAACAATCTGCGAATAGTAAATGGCGCTTATGTTTTTGATGTTTCCGCACCTGATTTTGTCATAACGGATTTGGTTTTAAACTGCCCTGGCAGACACAATGTTGAGAATGCCATTGCGGCTACGATTGTTTGTAATCACGAGGGACTTACCAAGGATGAGATCAGACAGGGAATGGCCACATTCAAGGGTGTTCACCGGAGGTTCGAATATCGCTTCAAATCAGAGGATCGAATTGTTATTGATGACTACGCCCATCATCCTACTGAACTTGCTGCAGCAATCGGTACTGTTCGCGAGTTGTATCCCGGTAAAAGAATATTGGGCGTGTTTCAACCTCATTTGTATTCCCGCACCAGGGATTTCGCTGATGGCTTTGCGGAAAGCCTATCAAAATTGGATGAATTGATCATGCTTGAAATATATCCTGCACGAGAGTTGCCAATTCCGGGAGTGACATCTTCGATGATAATGGATAAATGCACTGCAATTAATAAGAAGTTGGTCTCGAAGAATGGCTTGGCAGACGCTGTTACTGATTCATCCGCCGAAATTATTATCATGCTTGGGGCTGGCGATATCGATGTCTTGGTGCAAGAAGTAGTTGATGCCATTCAATCACAAAAAAAGAAAGGAGCACTTAATCCATGATAAAAGTGAACCGGAAAATATTGAACCTTATTTATTGGTTTTTTATTTCAGCAGCTTTGGTAGCTGCAGTGGGGTTTGCAGAGAAATCGAACCAGGAAGTCCTTTGCAAGGGATTGGAGGTCGCTGTAGTTGATTCAACAGGGCATTATTTTGTTTCCCCTGGCGACATACAAGAGCTATTCAAATCCAAATCTGCTTCAGTAGAAGGAAAGCCATTGTCAGCGATTGATTTCAGGATGATGGAGAAACGGACTTTGACTAACCCTTATTTGGAATCAGCCGAGGTATATGCAACTATTGATGGTCGAATCCGCATCGAGGTGGTTCAGCGCAATCCAGTCATCCGTATAATAAACTACAACAACGAGCATTTTTATGTAGATAACAACGGAGGATTCATGCCTGTAGGTGACGATTACTCCACAAGGGTGCCTGTAGCTTCCGGATACATATTCGACCGAATGACGCAACGTTCACTTGCATTTGCAGTACCTATGGATGATGCCGCATCGAAACCCGTACTGCAACAGGTGTATGAGATTGCTGATTTTATTCAACATGATGGATTTTGGAATTCGCAAATAGAACAGATTTATGTGAATCAGAAATTCGAAATCGAACTTGTGCCACGTGTTGGAAACCATACGGTCTTATTGGGCAATTCAGAGAATCTTCAAAGTAAAATGGATAATCTGTTGATGTTTTACCAGGAAGGAGCCTCAAAGTTGGGATGGCAGGCTTATTCAAAGCTAAATCTCAAGTTCGCAAATCAAGTGGTCTGCACAAGGTCAAATATTATAGCCAACGATACATTAACTAATCAACCATAAATCATGGATACCAACCCAATAATAGTAGGACTCGACATCGGCACCACTAAGATTTGTGCCATCGTTGGCCAAAAAAATGAAAATGGCAAGATTGAAATCCTTGGCATGGGAAAAACCGAATCGCTTGGAGTGATGCGAGGGGTTGTTGCAAACATCGAGAAAACCGTGAATTCAATAAAGGAAGCGGTTAAAATCGCAGAAGCAAAATCAAATGCTGATATCGGTTTGGTATACGTAGGAATTGCCGGTCAGCATATTAAAAGCATACAGCACCGTGGCATGATCACACGATCCAGCCTTAATGATGAAATCAGCAATGATGACATAGACGCTATCATTAAGGACATGCATCGATTGGCGGTTCCTCCCGGACAAGCCATCATCCATGTAATTCCACAGGAATACATCATAGACAACGAGCAGGGCATAAAAGATCCTGTGGGTATGTCGGGGATTCGTTTGGAAGCCAATTGCCATATCATCACCGGTCTGATCACAGCCGCAAATAACATCAACAAATGTGTTGACAAAGCCGGTTTAGAGGCTGCCAATTTGATTTTAGAACCATTGGCATCTGCAGAGGCGGTTCTGAGCGAAGAAGAAAAAGAAGCAGGAGTAGTGCTTGTGGATATTGGTGGTGGAACCACGGATATCGCCATCTTTCAAGATGGTATCATTCGCCATACGGCGGTAATACCCTTCGGTGGCAATGTAATTACGGAAGATATAAAGGAAGGTTGTTCAATCATTCGAAGCCAAGCGGAGTTGTTGAAAGTGAAGTTCGGCTCCGCTCTGGCGAAGCAAACCAAAAGCAATGAGATTGTTTCAATACCTGGACTTCGCGGTCGGGAACCTAAGGAGATTTCCGTAAGGAGCCTTGCCGAAATCATTCAAGCCAGGATGGAGGAAATCATTGAGTGCGTAGCTTACGAAATCAAAAGCTCCGGCTTTGAGAAAAAACTTATTGCCGGAATAGTGGTAACGGGAGGCGGATCTCAATTGAAAAACATTGCCCAATTGATAGAGTTCCACACAGGTATGGATACAAGAATAGGGTACCCTAATGAGCACCTTGCAAAAGGATATGATGAAATCAAAAGTCCGATGTATGCCACTGCTGTCGGATTGGTTTTGAAGGGAATCGCTGAACAAGAGAAAATTCAATCTCGTGAACCGGTTCAGGATGTTCCGCACGAAACGCCTTCCATTGAAAAAAATAAGAAGGAACCAGCACATGGTTCTTGGTTTAATCTTGTGATTAAAAGAGGGAAAGACCTCATTAATGATGGTGGCCAAGACCCCAAATTGTGATCAATAACAAAGAATAAAAAATACAAATCCATAAACCCCCCAAAAAAATGATGCAATTCGAAATCCCAAC
>JBJTQS010000219.1:0-5511 GCA_046075765.1 Bacteroidota bacterium | reverse complement strand
TGCAACTAATGCACCCTTCAGAACAGCGCTTGATAGAGGCACTAATAAAGTAAGCGCAGCTGTACAAACCATCATCACCAACAACACTAACAAGATTGTGTTCTTTGAACCTATTAATACTGTTATTGTCTGCAAACCTTTCTCGGCATCGTTTTTCAGATCAGCCAAATCACACAGCCAAGACATGGCTAATACCATGCAAAAGTTAAGCATTAACATAGAGACAAGCTCAAAATTGTCAATGGTGATTTTATAAATGTTCACAGGCAAATAAACGGTGATGATGGTCCAGCATAAGGCTATTACGGGACCTTTCAGCATCGGACTGCCTCTGAATGAAAATCCAAGAGAAGAACCAAATCGGTAAAAGAAAAAGAGAATGAAGCAGCTATTCAACACCAACATCCGCGGAAGCATGCCGCCTAAAATCAAGGAAATAACTGCGGAAATAACAGCCAAAACAAAAAAAATCTGGTTAACTAATTTGTTGCCACCCAGAGGTGTCCCGTTTAAAAAGGGAAAACTATAGGCAGCCAGCGTCAGTGAAAAAACCAACAATACATCCAACAACAACAAAGGGCCATGAAGCAGCAAAACGCATTCTATGAAGAGAAATGTGGCAGCCAAGGCAACCACCACAGGATGAGTCGTGATGGTGATTTGTTCTTTCAATCGGCAAGAAAAACTACGAGCGCCGTGAACCCAACGGCGAACCCGATACCTCCGCCCAGAAGAGATTTGTTGATTTTCATCGTGCGGGCTTTTTTCTCATAGCCCGCAATGAAGGCGTCCGGGTACTCGGTTCCCCTATGTGATTTTGGGAGTTTTGGGGAAACCCTACCGAGGATAGCAGAATATACGGCAGGACCAGGGATCCCATAGAACTGGGCAAAGCTGGAGCCGATGCCAATACATAAGCCGGAAATAACATTCATAGGTTTTCTGTACTCCGACAATGCCAGTTTTTCTCCTGCAATGAATTGGCGAGCTTCTTCAACATTGGGTTCCAAGCCGTCGGTGGTATCTGGATCATACACCACCATTTCAGCACCATTATCAGGGGTAATGGAAAAAACATTGTAACGGTCTAGACGCTTACTCCAACTATCGGGCTTAGATTCTGGCTGAAACAAAACATATTCATCCTGAATCTTGTATGTCATGTATCTCTTTTCCTTGCCGTTCAGCATTTGGATGGTTCCTTGTCCATACGACAATGGGACGCAAATGGCTGAAATCAAAAAGACAAGAATCGCCTGCTGTATTTTCATGATAGCCTGATTTTTAGCCAAATCTAATTAAAAATACATTCTAAATCATGCCGCAAAGAGATATGTTTCCAACAACCCTTTTACGGGTGTTTTCGCTAAATTTGCTACCCTTGAAAATCGAACAACCATGTCACATTACAGTTTTGAAGACCGTCACAATGGTCCACGCGCTTCCCAAGTTGCCCACATGCTCAACGAATGCGGCTACTCCAATATGGAAGACCTCATATCCAAAACCATCCCGGCATCCATCCGAACCACTTCGGCGCTTCCAATCCGCGAAGCATTATCTGAATCCGACTATCTACGCGAACTGAAAGCCGTTGCTTCCAAAAACAAAGTTTTCCGTAGCTATATCGGCACAGGATATTACAACACCTTGGTTCCGGGTGTCATTTTACGCAATATCCTCGAAAACCCAGGTTGGTATACGGCTTATACCCCTTATCAAGCAGAGATTTCGCAAGGACGCATGGAGGCACTTCTGAATTATCAGACTATGGTTTGCGACCTTACGGGGATGGAAATCGCCAATGCTTCATTGCTTGACGAATCTACCGCCGCTGCTGAAGCCATGCACATGTTTTTCGCCTCACGCACCCGCGAGCAAATCCAAAAAGGCGTTAACCGTTTCTTTGTATCACAAAACTGTTTCCCGCAAACAATAGATGTATTACGAACCCGTTCGGCTCCAATCGGAGTTGAGTTGGTAATTGCAGATGAAAACCAAGCTGCCATCGACGGAACCTTCTTCGGGGCTTTACTGCAATACCCTACGGTTAATGGTGCTGTAAACGATTACGCAGTATTTACTGCGAATGCCAAAGCAAATGGTTGTCGCGTAGCTGTTGCAGCCGATATCATGAGTTTGGTATTGCTTACACCTCCAGGTGAGTGGGGTGCTGATTGCGTGGTTGGTTCTTCTCAGCGTTTTGGCGTTCCAATGGGATACGGCGGACCGCATGCTGCTTTCTTTGCCACACTCGACGAATTCAAACGCGACCTTCCCGGAAGGATTATCGGTGTTTCTATAGATGCTGCAGGAAACCAGGCATTACGCATGGCTTTGCAAACACGCGAACAGCACATCAAGCGCGACAAAGCCACTTCGAATATCTGCACCGCTCAAGTTTTGTTGGCGGTAATGGCGGGCATGTACGCCGTATATCATGGGCCTGATGGATTGAAAGCCATCGCCAACGACATACACTCCAAGGCTTCGCAATTAGCCGATGCGATTTCTAAATACGGATATAAAACCGTTTCCAATAATTATTTCGATACCATCACTGTTGAAGCATCAGGAAAATGTGATACCATTCGAACAGCGGCTTTGAATGCAGGCATCAACTTCCGCTACAATGCAGACTCCTCTGTTTCTGTTTCCATCGATGAGTCGGTAACTGCCAGCGACCTTGCTGATATCGTTCATGTTTTTGCTTCAGCTGCAGGAGCAGCCGCAGGCTCCAATGGTTTCCATTTCGAAGTAGGAAAAACTGCAAGCCGTATTCCGAATCCAAGGAAAAGCGCCATCCTGCAAAATCCGGTCTTCAATAGCCACCATTCCGAGTCTCAAATGCTCCGCTACATCAAGAAGCTGGAGAGCAAAGACCTTTCATTATGCCATTCGATGATTGCATTGGGTTCGTGCACCATGAAGTTGAATGCCACGAGCGAGATGGCTCCTGTAAGCTGGCCTGAATTCAGTACAATGCATCCATTCGCTCCAATAGACCAAGCTGCAGGATACATGCAGATCATTCAAGAGTTGGAAAAAGATTTGTGTGTGATCACCGGCTTCGATGCAGTATCGTTACAGCCCAATAGTGGTGCGCAAGGCGAATACGCAGGCCTTATGGTGATCCGTAATTATTTCATCAGCAAAGGTGAGGGTCATCGCAACATAGCGCTTATCCCATCATCAGCACATGGAACCAATCCTGCAAGTGCCGTAATGGCTGGAATGAAAGTGGTTGTGGTCAAGTGCGACGACAAGGGAAATATTGACGTAAACGACTTACGCGAAAAAGCCGTGTTGCACAAAGACAACCTTGCCAGCTTGATGGTGACTTATCCTTCTACTCATGGTGTTTATGAAGAATCCATCAAGGAAATTACCGGCATCATTCATGAAAATGGTGGACAAGTTTATATGGACGGCGCCAACATGAATGCACAGGTTGGTCTTACATCACCTGGCATGATCGGTGCGGATGTTTGTCACTTGAACCTGCATAAGACATTCGCCATTCCACACGGAGGCGGCGGACCTGGAATGGGCCCTATTGGTGTGGCCAAGCATTTGGCTCCTTTCCTTCCAAGTCACCCGGTAATACCAATGGGTGGAGGCGACAAAAACGCCACGGCTGTGTCAGCTGCTCCATGGGGAAGTGCCAGCATCCTGCTCATATCCTATGGATACATCCGCATGATGGGCCGTGACGGTGTTACCAATGCTACCCGCATCGCCATTCTGAATGCAAACTACATTAAGGAGCGATTGGAAAAACATTATCCAGTTCTATACAAAGGAACCAACGGAACCGTAGCTCACGAAATGATTCTGGATTGCAGAGCTTTCAAGATGAGTGCCGGAATCGAAGTGACCGATATCGCCAAGCGTTTGATGGATTATGGCTTCCATGCGCCGACGGTTTCCTTCCCAGTGGCAGGCACCATCATGGTAGAGCCAACAGAAAGCGAGTCTCTTGAAGAAATCGATCGTTTCTGCGATGCGATGATTTCCATTCGTGAAGAAATCCGAGCCATCGAAAACGGAATGGCCTCTAAAGAAGACAACGTACTCGTGAACGCTCCGCATACCGCAGCTGAAGTCACAGCCGATGAATGGATCCACTCATACTCCAGAAAGCAAGCAGCTTATCCTCTACCCTATGTTTACGAAAACAAATTCTGGCCTTCGGTGAAGCGTGTCGACAATGCTTATGGCGACAGGAATCTTGTTTGTACTTGTCCGGATGTTGAAAGTTATGCGGAAGCAGCTGCAACTGTTTAAAGCAAGACATTAGTTTTTTAAAAAAGTCCGATCAAAAAATTTTGATCGGACTTTTTTGTTTGCGCTTACTCCAATTTGATAAATCGATGAAGATTTAGTGACATCATTTCATCTGGATATACAAATCATCCATTTGCAAAGATGATCGACCGCGATTCCACAAATATATTTTCACGATTGAGTTGGGCTTGATGGATTCGGGCTTGATGCGGAAATCAAATTCCGCTTGCTGCCAGGTCTTACTTTTTTCATAGGGTACGCTAAACCCATCCCATTGCAATGTAGCGCCATCGGACTCAATTGAACACACAGCCAAAACATCGTTAAGTTTATCTTGGGAGTACACTTGAAACCTAACCTTAATGGTAGAATCTTTTCCGCTTTTGAACATGTCATTCAAGTTGAAACTTGTTCCGGCGCCGTATTCAATTTCAGGACCTAAACTCGAACGCATACCACCTGAGAAACTATTTCCTGTCGAGATGGTACTGGTGTTGAGTATGCCTTCGGTAGACTCAAAATCAAAATACAACAATCCGTTTGCAGGATTCGATTTAGGTTTGACTCTTTTGAAAACATGCACATCGAAATTGTAATCGCCTAATGTCTTGAATGGCTCATCAGGATAAAATGATTTGAGCAATTCGAAGTTGGGGTCTGTTTTCAATTTTTCCAATGGAATTCTTGCTTCGTTTGCACCGAAATGAGAATCCCAGAAAATGATGGTATTCAACGGCACAGGACCATCCAAGCCCCATTCCTCAATTGCTGGATAGAACCCCCACAATTCACCGGTTTTTGCTCCATCGAATGGATCTTTGTTTGATGCAATCATCAAATAAGGGAAGAGGTAATAAAGTTTCTCATCTGAATAGCCTGATTCCAAATACCAATCAGCGGCTTGTTGCACCAATGCTTCCTCCTTTTCGAGTCGCAAAGGCAAATATCCTTTGGCAAAGGGATACAAGGCAGCTGCGATCAAAGCTACGGCGATGAAACCCTGACGTACAGCGATGCCTTTCCTGTAAAAGAACTTTTCATCCAAGAAAACCATACCGCGCCATGCAATTATTCCTGCCATGGGAGTCACTCCGGCAATAGAACGCTCAAGACCTAAAGAACCAAACAATCCTTTCCACCAAAAAATTGAGTGCGCTATCAAATAGGTTAAGAAGGCCCCATAAACCAGCCAACTCTCTTCCAATGAGTAATCGGTTGAATCGG
>JBJTQS010000218.1:0-4758 GCA_046075765.1 Bacteroidota bacterium | reverse complement strand
TAAGGATCCAGGGATTCCAACATATCATCGATCCCCTTTTTCATCAAGTCGCCATGCTTGATCTCATCCACATAATAAGTATCGAGTTCCCTGTAAAGGCTCACGAAAATGTCGATGTTGCGAGAAATCTCGAAAAAGTCGTCTTTGAAACTGTATGAAACCGCAGCACCGGTGGAGATGAAGGCCACCAATGCGAATATTTTGAGACGTTTTTTGGACTTGACAGAGAACATATGGTAGAAATGTTAAAGTTTCTGAATTGTGAGGCTATGGAACGGGGTCGTGTCCGTGTCCTCCCCAGGGGTTGCAAGAAAGGATTCTTTTGGCAGTGAGCCATCCGCCTTTGATTGGGCCATGTTTGGTGATGGCTTGGATGCCATATTCTGAACACGAGGGTACATAGCGGCAGGAAGGTGGCAAAAGCGGAGAAATGAATTTACGGTAAAACAGGATTGGAGCTATCAATATGCCGATCATTATTCTCCTCATGGTTACCCGTCAAACGTTGTAAAGTTAAGATTATTTTGGCCGAAACGGTTTTAAAATCAGGAACCTTGTTGCCTTGAAAAACCACCGCCAGGTGGATGGTTTCCGCCGGATTCAGTTTGGACAAGAAATGGGGCGAATTAAGCCGGTAAGACTCCCGAACCAATCGCTTCACACGATTGCGATCGGAGGCCATTTTCAACCGTCGCTTGGGTACCGATATCACCAATCGTACAAGGCTCCCATCAAATGGCAACCGTTTCACATAGGCCAGAAAAGGCATCACACGCATCAATTGCCCCTGATTGAACAAATCGCTGATCTCCTTGCGTAGATATAACCTGGAGGATTTAGGAAAGCGGTACGAAATGCGCGACATAGCTGGGACCCCGTTGAAAGGACCGGTTAAAGATAAGAACCTGAATCGAGGTGGATTATTTGTTGGCCTTCTTGACGTATTGCTCGATGGCCATTGTCATGGATGGCGCCTCAGGAACAGGAGCCATCACATCCAAATGCAACCCGGCATCCAACACAGCTTGCTTGGTGGCAGCTCCGAAGGCAGCGATACGGGTTTCATTTTGCTTGAACTTCGGGAAGTTCTTGAGCAAGGATGTGATTCCCGAAGGGCTGAAAAAAACCAGCATATCATAATTCACATTGGCCAAATCGGAAAGATCGCTGCACACGGTCTTGTACATGATGGATTTGGTGTGGTTGATACCGAAACTGGTAAGCGTATCTGAGATTTCCTGTTTGTGCACATCAGAACACGGAAGCAAGAACTTTTCCTTCTTATGTTTTTTCAGCACATCGATCAAATCGTTGATGGTGGTTTTACCGTAGAAGATCTTACGCTTACGGTAAACCATGTATTTCTGGAGATAAAATGCCGTTGACTCCGATATGCAGAAATATTTCAGTTGATCGAGATTGGGGATCTTGAGTTCATTGCAGATGCGGAAAAAATGATCTGCTGCGATACGACTGGTCAGGATAACCGCTGTGAAATCCTGGATGTTCAGTTTGTCTTTGCGGAAATCCTTACCGGGAATGCCTTCCACATGGATGAACTCCCTGAAGTCAATCTTCAGGTTGAACTTTTTGGCAAGGTCATGATAAGGGGACTTGTCTGATTCCGGTTTAGGTTGCGTAACCAGAATTGACTTGACCTTTGAGGGTTTGGTATCTGCCTTGGATGTGGTTGCCACTTCGTCAAAGGTTTACCCCATTGCAAACTTGTAAAGCAGCAGAAGCGGGGAAATTTCAAGGGTGCAAATGTACAGAATAAAATAAAAAAATGGAACGCCCGGCATCGATGTCCATATACGAAACGCTCTGATTTGTCTGTAAATGAAGGATATAATTAACAGACCGAACGACAAATAGAAAAAGGGTGTTACCCAAGATGAGTCCAGATATGCGGTGATTATCACCAATGGCATGAGAACCACACCAGTAGCGTTGTTGATAAGCGTGAAATTGAAAATAAATGAAGCCGCTGGCCTTTCGATGTCGAAGACATTGCCTAATACCTTCAACAAAACCGTTTTAAGGGAATAAGCCATGGCAATGGTCATCAACAAGAACAGAAAACGAAACATGCCACTACCCAGCCATAAGATGTTTATGCTGAACCAATCGAGCGCCAAGAACACAAACAAGCCAAGGGCACAATAGTACATCAGCGAAAGCATAACCGAGGCCCGCTGCACGAGGATGTTCTCATCACGCACAATCTGGTTGGTGGCGTTCATATTGAAAAACGCACTGAATAGCTGACCTACGGTTTTGGAATACACCACCCTGGTCCACGCAAACCAAGCCAATAACAGGAAAAGTGCAATGGTGAACCAATCGGGGTTGCGGGGCTCCAAACTACGGGGCACAATACTTCGCACTGGCAACTCGTGACCGGTGAATATGGACTTTAAGGGAACTTGCAGCGTATCGACAGCCTGCGCTACAGTGGTATCGGTTGCGTTGACCGTTGGCATGTTGCAAAGATACCCAACAGGGTCCAAGTATTGAAGGATGATTAAATTCGCAACAAACAATCCAACATGCAAAAGTTATCGCTGGTCCTGATAGCAGCATTCCTGTGGGGATGCGGTTCGGGAAATAAGCCTGTAAACAAGATCATGAACAACCCCATCCACGACGTACATTCATTCTCCCGACCCGAGCAAGCGGTCATGAAACACTTGTCGCTCGACCTCGCTGTGAATTTCGACACCAAAACGCTTTCGGGCAGTGCAACAATTGACATTGAAAATATATCAGGAACCGATACGCTGATGTTGGATGTTCGTGACCTTGATGTCTCCGAAGTTTCAATTGACGGAGAAAAAACCACCTACGAAATCGGCCCGGCAAAACCATACTTGGGTTCGCCTATGGCAGTGGTGATCAAACCGACTACGAGGCAAGTCAAAATACGATATACGACCTCGCCCAATGCTGCGGCATTGCAATGGCTGGAGCCCGGGCAAACAGCTGGAGGCAAGAGTCCGTTCCTATTCACCCAATCGCAAGCGGTTCTGGCCCGAACATGGATACCCTTGCAAGATAGTCCAGGCATCAAATTCACCTATGACGCGCAAATCACAGTGCCTCCAGGCATGATGGCACTCATGAGCGCCGAAAACGATACGATGGCGCATGCCGATGGGGTTTACAAGTTCAAGATGCCCCAGCCAATATCATCGTATCTGATGGCCTTGGCGGTTGGCGACTTGGAATTCCGCTCATACAACGAACGATGTGGTGTTTTTGCAGAACCATCATTGATTGATAAAGCGGCTTATGAATTCGTTGATTTGCCAAAAATGATTTCCTCTGCCGAGGAACTATATGGTCCTTATGCATGGGGAAGGTATGATGTGTTGGTATTGCCTCCCAGTTTCCCCTTTGGAGGTATGGAGAACCCTCGAATCACATTTGCAACACCTACCATCATAGCCGGCGACCGATCGCTGGTGGCTTTGGTGGCTCACGAATTGGCGCATTCATGGTCCGGCAATTTGGTGACCAACGCCACTTGGAACGACTTCTGGTTGAATGAAGGTTTCACCGTGTACTTTGAAACGCGCATCATGGAAAAAATCTATGGTAGAGATTATGCGGATATGCTTACCCTGCTGAGCTTGGATGATTTGAAAAATACCATTGCCGAAATGGGCGATACCAGTAGGGAAACGCATTTATACGCAGATTTGGAAGGCAAGGATCCAGATGATGGTGTGAGCGATATTGCTTATGAGAAAGGAAGGTTTTTCCTTACCGGGATAGAGGAAGCGGTTGGCCGCGAACGATGGGATGCATTCCTCAATGCCTACTTCAAAGAATTTGCATTCAAAAGCATGGACACCAAGACCTTCTTGGATTACTTGGAAAAGGAGCTGATCAAAGGTGATGTCGGCTTGAGAAAACAAATAAACATAGACGCATGGGTGTATGGACCAGGTTTGCCCGCCAATTGCCCGATTATAAAATCCACCGAGTTGGAAAAAGCGGGTGCCGCAGCTAACTCAGTCACACAAGGTGCACCCTTATCATCCATCAATACCGAAAAATGGACTACGCATCATTGGCTGTATTTCCTTCGTGAATTACGAGGAAATGTAGGTGTGCAAAAGATGAGTGAACTCGATAAGCAATACGGCTTCACCAATTCAGGCAATGCAGAAATACAGTGCGAATGGTACCAGTTGTCGATTGCTGCAAACTACACAGCGGCTTTCCCCAACATGGAAAAATTCCTGATTTCAGTGGGAAGAAGGAAGTTCATCAAACCCATTTACATCGCCCTTTCAAAAAATCCCGAGAATTTGGCCTTAGCGCGCAAGATATACGCCCAAGCAAGACCGGGTTACCATGCTGTGGCTGTTCAAACGATGGATGATATTTTGAAATAGGTAACAAGTTATCGCAAACGACTGCATGTCATTCAAGATCCATATAGTTAGATTCTCAATGTAAATTGATTTTGTGAGCGATTAAGTACTAAACATGAACGAATCGAACCTTATGGAATTGCTGTTAAATAACAGCATAAAACCCAAGGCGAAGTCGATGGAAATAGCTTTGCATCTCTCCGAAGGAAAGTTACATCCTGAAACGATTGTTGGATTACTGGGAAAGGCTTCCTTCTCTCAAATAGCCCGTCTCCTCGAGTCCGTTGAACTTGCCAGCAAGACTCACCCAGGCTTAGTTTCTCCTACGCTTTTCGATAAGGCTATTGATTTATTATTAAGCTCAGAACCGGCTGTG
>JBJTQS010000217.1:0-7886 GCA_046075765.1 Bacteroidota bacterium | reverse complement strand
CGAACACATCTTGAGTCTTAAATAAATTAAACTATGGACACGGGAATAATATTAATAGGACTCAAATAAGAACTCAATCCGTTAGCCCTTCCTCAACATCGATGCCCGAAGCATTAACAGGGTTTTTTCTACCAATATTTCCTCCAGGAAATTTCACTTGGTATTCGGTCCAGCCGGTTTGACCCGCTCTGTAATCTGCCCTATAGTAATCGGTAGATAGAATTTGAGCACCCGAGGCGAAAGCGGCATTCATGCCTGAGTAATCACCGTTTCGTGCTTCCAATGTTCCTGAGTCGCAACGAGTACGCACCATATAGCCTAGTTGCACAAGTGTACGAATTTGGGAGCTGTCGGCACGGGCGTCATTCAGAATCACGAAAGCGGCCTCTGGTTGTCCAGGAGTATCATAAACAAACATGGAACGCCCACTTAAGGATGGATGCCCTTGTTTATAAAACTGGACAGCGTTTCCTTCCATTATGAAAATGATTTTTCCCCGACTAGTACCTAACAATGGCCAGTTTCCTTGAAGCGCAGCATTCTCCAGACTTGAATAGGTACCCTTTAGCATGTCAGGTGTAAATAACCCATCCAGATTTGGGCCGAATACATCCCTTACCTCTTGCTCTAGGGCTTCAGCGGCAGCAGCATCCCAAACGGGTGCGGGTGTGAATCCTTGTGTCGATAAAAACGGGTCATCTCCAGGGGAATCGGATTTGGTTTCCACGTTGATAAAAAGCGGCAGGTGGTTCGGATTAGCCAATGACCAAGCCTTTACCGCCTGAATGGCTAATTTGAATGTGGGATAGTGGCTGTTGTAGTCCACGTCTTTGATATGCAAAAGCTTCATTCCCGGTTGACTCAAATCGGGTATGCCAGATGCAAGTGGTAGTCCAACATAGGAGTTTACAAATCTGTCTGAGAAGGCTGTGCCTGATGGGTCATTGTAGATATCGAGTTCCAATCCTCGTACACCATACTGGCTTAATTGATCCGCTAAAGGCTCGTGGTCGTAGTCCAGTGTCATTGGATCATATTGAGGTGGTATGAGGGCTTGAACCGAAAGTAAAAAAGCGAACACCGTATCAGTAGTCATTTGCCGATAGCTGTTATGGGAAGCAATCAACTGAATCTGATTCATGCGCAGCCTCTGGTCTTGTGGATTGGTAGGAGCAGGGGTTATTTCTGAATCATCCTTTTTACAAGAACCTATAGTGAATATGGTAAAAGCCAATAGGGTAGAAAACAATGTCCTCATAAAGTGTTGGTTTATGTTCAAATGTAGTATTCAATTTGTAAATCTACAAAGTTTGATAATTGTGACTTTTGGCTAATTTTGAGAGCAAAGATTTTACGGTTATGTCAGAAAACTCCACCTTCAATTCTTCAAAAGCACCCGAGCCTGTTGGGGCTTATCCGCACGCCCGAAGGGTGGGAAATTTACTTTTCCTATCGGGTGTGGGTCCACGCGAACGAGGTACTAAAAAGATACCTGGCGTTGAGTTGGATGATGCGGGTAATATCCTATCATACGACATAGAAACACAATGCCACTCGGTTTTCAAAAATGTTAGGGCAATTCTTGAAGAAGCTGGATCCAAATGGGAGAATATGGTAGACGTACAAGTTTTCCTGACAAATATGAAGGACGATTTTGCAACATACAATCGATTGTATGCAGAGTACTTCAAAGATGCCAATCCTTGCAGGACTACCATCGAGATCAATTGCCTTCCAACACCTATCGCAATAGAGTTAAAAGTGATTGCCACCGTTTGATATCATGTCTGAAAGCATTCTCTTTTTCAACGCTGATAAGGAATATGTTCTAAGGGATAAGCGCAAGATCAGGACTTGGCTCGAATTATGTGTCCGTAAAAAGAAGCGGCGAGTTGGGGCTCTCACTTTTGTTTTTTGCAGCGACAGCTATCTCAGAAAAATGAACAAGAAGTTTCTAAAGCATGATTACAATACTGATATCATAACATTTGCCCATCATACCGAAACCGTTAATTCCATAAGCGGCGAAATGTATATCAGTTTAGACCGAGTGAAATCCAACGCATCGGATTATGGGGTTTCATTCATTGCAGAGCTTAGGCGCGTGATGGTTCATGGGGTATTGCATTTATGCGGTTTAAATGATAAAACAGCAGAGGAAACCACTAAGATGCGTGCTGAAGAGAATAGGCTATTGGAATTGCTTGACTAACTTGATTATCCACTAAATATTAATAATATTAAACAAACAACATGAAAAAAACATCATTAGTATTCGTATTGATGGCATTCGTTGCCGTTTCTTTGAGTGGTTGTAAGGGTGATGACGGCCCTGCTGGTCCACGTGGCCCTGGTGGGCCTTCCGGTCCCCAAGGTGGTGATGCCAACTTCCAAGTCGCAATTATTAATATTCCCGCCGGTGATTGGGGAACCGGAGGTTATGTAGAGTACCCCTGCAGCATTATTACACCTGCTGTGATGGATAGTGGATTGGTGATTCCTTATATCCAAGATGACTTTGGATACTATGACGGAATTCCGAGCGCATATCATGAAATCACCGGATTTGGATATGTATATGCTACAAGCCCGACTCCAGGGGGCATTGTTGGTTTCGAAACCACTCCTTCTTCGCCACCCACCACAAACCGTCAGGCCAAAGTGGTTACCATGTCTGCCTCATTTCTGCGTCAGATCGAAGACCGCAGCGTATTGCAGTCTTACGAATCGCTCATGCGTTATGTTCAAACCCGCAAGTAAACGGCTAGTTTAATAATTAGAAGCTCCATGGAAACTTTTACCATGGGGCTTTTTTATTTTAACAACAATCACTTTTCTTTGTTGTCATTCTCAAACCAAACCTTATCAAAGCCAATGAAGACCAAATCCGCCATTTTCTTATTTATTTCCATGGTTGTATGCAATATCACCTTGGCACAAAAAGCCACTTTCATTAAGCCTGGCGATAATCTGATTGTGAAAAACATCCCTGAGATTCCTTCAGCAATTTCGAATGAGGTGCGTCGATATACCGAATCAAGATCTGCATCAGCGGTTGATTGGCATCCTACACGCAGGGAAATGCTTATTACCACACGATTCGGTAATACGGCACAGTTGCATTACTTGAAGAATCCAATGGGCGCCCGCACTCAAATCACATTTTTCGAAGAGCCTGTTGGAAACGCCACCTTTGAGCCAAACAATGGCAATTATTTCATTTTTACTCGGGATGTAGGGGGTAATGAGTTTGCGCAGATGTACCGATATGATATGTCGGATGGCCGATCTACCTTGATTTCCGATGGCGGAAGGTCCCAAAATGGAAACATCCGATGGAATAAATCAGGGAACAAGATCTTGTTTTCATCAACGCGACGCAATGGTGCTGACCGTGACATTTGGATTATGAATCCAATGGATGCCTCGTCCGCATCTATGGTCATGGAAGTGAAGGGTGGCGGTTGGAATATCAACGACTGGTCTGCTGATGAGCAAAAGATGCTGATATCAGAAGGCCTATCTGTAAACGAAAGCCATTTGTATATCTACCATATGGCTACAAAGTCAAAAGTTGAAATAGGACCATCCTCTAAGAAAGAAAAGGTGGTTAATGGGTCTGCGCGTTTCAGCATGGATGGCAAGTATGTTTTCTTTGTCACCGACTTTGGAGGCGATTACAGACGCTTGGCGCGGATGAATGCGGATGGTTCAGATTTACGATATATCACGACCGCCATCAAATGGGACGTGGCAGGGTATGACCTCAAAGATGATGGTACCCGGATTTTATTCACTACAAATGAAGATGGTCTTGGCAAAGTCTACATAATGGAAACAACCAACCTTACTTGGCAACCCATAACATCACTTCCAAAGGGTCAGATTGGCGGAGCTGGGTGGAGGCCGCGCAGTGAGGAATTTGTTTTCGGATTTTCCTCCGCCAGCAACAACTCAGATATTTATACCTATTCTTTCGAAACTTTCAAGGTTGAACGATGGACTGAAAGCGAGCTTGGAGGAATGGTGGCATCCAATTTGAAAGAAGAAGAGCTCATTCGTTGGAAAAGTTTCGATGGATTAGAGATTTCAGGTTTTCTTTATAGACCCAATTCGAAGTTCACTGGCAAGAGACCTGTCATCATCAATATTCATGGTGGCCCCGAAGGTCAATCGCGCCCTGGTTTTCAAGGAAGAAACAATTACTTTTTGGAAGAGTTGGGGGTGGCCCTCATATACCCCAATGTCCGAGGCTCCACAGGTTATGGAAAGAAGTTTGTAGCCTTGGACAACGGATTCTTGAGAGAGAATTCTGTAAAAGACATTGGCGCTTTGTTGGATTGGATTGCAACGCAACCAGATCTTGATAAAGACCGAATCATGGTTACAGGTGGAAGTTATGGTGGATACATGTCATTGGCTGTTTCGGTCATGTATGCGGATAAAATACGATGCGCAATAGATGTAGTTGGCATTTCCAACTTCGTTACGTTCCTCAAAAACACCGAGGATTATCGCCGTGATTTACGCAGGGTGGAATATGGCGATGAGCGAGATCCCAAGATGAACGCATTTCTCGAGAAGATTTCTCCAAACAATAACGCATCCTCAATTACCAAGCCCTTATTCATCGTTCAAGGCGGCAACGATCCACGTGTTCCACGTACTGAGGCAGAGCAAATGTTCAATACGTTGAATGGTGCGGGCAAAACAGTTTGGTACCTAGAAGCGAAGGACGAAGGCCACGGTTTCCGAAAGAAGAACAACGTGGATTTCCAGTTTTATGCCACAGTTGAATTCATCAAAAGTTATTTGATGGAATAAAAGATTTTGTTTCTCAGGTATTCCCTTAGCTCTTCAATAGCCTGAGGAATACTTTGCCATCTATTGAACGAACAAAATAGACACCACTTTCCCAAGCAGAAGTGTTTATCAATGTTGGAGCACCGCCTATCAATGAGATGCCATCGAGTATTACTCGACCGGTTACATCAGTAATCTGAACGGTTGAATTCACGCCTGTGGGAAGAGCAAGCGATAATTGGTCTTGGAAAGGAATAGGTGATGCTGACAGGATTGAATTGGATAGCTCACCAATGCCTGTGTTGATTCCTGTAACTGTAACACATACAGAAGTGTCACTGCACCCTCCTTGGGTCAGCACCACTGCATATTGTCCGTTGGCTGTTGCTGTGAAGAATTGGTTCACGGCACCTGCAATAGGAGCGCCAGTGGTACAATTGATCCATTGGTAAGGTCCGTTGGGTTGTTGAGCAATCAAAGTTGGTCCTGATTGACTAACTGAAGTGTTGAATGTAGGAGAGGTGAGCGTAAATTGAACAATTGAATCGCATCCAGAAGCGCCTGTGAAGGTTTCAAAATAGGTGCCGGGTGCTGTGAGCGTTTGACCACCGAATTGGTAGGTAGTGCCTGGACAAAGAACGGCGTTGATTGAAGTGGAGCTCGTGGTTACTCCCTGTACAAAGTTTGAAGTATTTCCATTTAACGCCATTCCATTAAAAACGCCGTTAACGTGTCCTGTTCCATCAGTCAGGTTGGTAATGGATGTATTATTGCCACCGGCAACACCTTGGTTGCACTTGTAGTATAGCTGAAGGTTAGCCGATGATGGATTGATTCCGGAGGTGTAAATGCAGTCAATCTCGGGCTGGGTAAGAGTCTTGTTCCATAAACTGACTTCATCCACTTTTCCCGTCATGAAAAACGGCGCATTGGTGAAAGGGGCTTTTCCAATATAAAAAGGGTTCACTGTAGTGGATATGTTTCCATTGGCGGCAGAAGAAAGCACTTGCACACCATTGTGATATAGGACTAGGTTAGAGCCATCGTAAGTGAGTACGAAATGTTGCCAAGTATTCAGTTGCAAACCTGTAAAAACCATGGTGTATGGGGTTCCAAAACTGTTTCTGAAACGAGCCTCTACATTAGTTGCGCTTAATTGTAGCAAATAAAAATCACCGGAAAAGTCATCA
Source organism: Bacteroidota bacterium (assembly GCA_046075765.1). Taxonomy (GTDB): domain Bacteria; phylum Bacteroidota; class Bacteroidia; order AKYH767-A; family OLB10; genus JALRAP01. The sequence continues at coordinate 1,893 of JBJTQS010000217.1, read as the reverse complement.
CGAAAACCTCCGAACCCATCGAAGTCAGGATAAGCAGGCGCCGCATTTTGAGGATACACCCACATGCTCATGGATATGTTATTGCTGTTAGCGATGAGGCCAGATGCCGCAGGTGCTTCTACGAAATCGTCGATATTGTCAAACGCGAGTGCATTGCTATTGGCGGTTTGTGGAGCTGGTGAAACAGTAAAATTCAAAGTGCTATTTGTGCTACTGGTCGCCGTGCAAGGAGCAGGTAATTGGCCACCAGCAAGGGTGAAGTTCAAAGTATAAGTACCTGCTGCCAATGGAGGTACTACGATTGTGTCATTCACATTGCAAATAGTGGTTAATAGCCCCATGCAGTGAAGTGCAGTTACATTCAACTGGCCACCTTGTTGTGCAACACTGAATGATTTATCATTACAACCTGAGCTCGGAAGATAGCCCACGGCAACAATCCTTATAGTATCGTTGCTATTTGGGTTTTGAGGTAAAATGGATACCGATTGGATGAATTGGGCCGGTACGGCATATCCCATCAGGGAGAAGGCAAGCAGTGTAAAGAGTTTTTTCATGTTCTTTTGTGTGATGACACAAATATACTTTTTTTGGCGCGAAAAGGTGGTTTGGTATTTTCCAAGGGATATTGGTAATTTTCCAACCACTATTGTCATGAATATCAAGCCTGCTCTAAGATCCTACGACCTAACCATGATTGTGGTAGGCCTGGTCATAGGCATGGGAATATTCAGGACCCCGGCCGAGGTCGCATCCAAAGCCGGTACCATCGAAGTGTTTTTCGCTGCTTGGGTAGTGGGTGCCGTGGTAAGTATGCTCGGAGCCATGACATTTGCTGAAATCGGAGTGCGGCATCCTGTTGCGGGAGGGTTTTATGGGATATTTTCTAGATGCTACCATCCGGCTTTTGCTTTTATGGTTAATTGGATCATAGTGATCAGCAATGCCGTTTCCACTGCAGCGGTTGCAATCATGGGCTCTGAATATTTGGCACCATTGATATTGCCAGGATGGGGTGAATCCGGCGTTCAGGTGGTTTCTATTGCTTCGGTCGTTTTGTTATATGGTATAAATATGGCTGGATTCCGCTTCAGTGCGCGAACCCTTAATGGACTAATGGTTTTCAAATTGTTGCTCTTGGTGATAATCGTAGCCATCGCATTCTTAGGATATGTTTCGAACACAAGTCCAATGGTTCCTTCTGTAGAGGCTAATGGCAAAGAGTTTTCTCCTATAACAGCATTTTTTCTTTGTTTCATTCCGGTCTTTTTCACTTACGGTGGATATCAGCAAACGATGAATTTTGGTGGTGATGTCATAAACCCCGGCAAGAATATCCCAAAGGCGGTTTTGACGGGCATATCGATAGTCTTGATTACCTACTTAGCAGCAAATTTCGCTTACACAAAAGTCATCGGTTTTGAAAACCTCAAATCATCATCGACCTTGGCAGCCGATGTTGTAGGAGTGGCCTTTGGTGCTCATGCACATGATGTTGTTTCTGTTTTGATGTTCCTTTCGGTGATGGCTTATGTGAATGTATCCGTAATGAGTAACCCCAGGGTTTATCATGCCATGGCGCAGGATGGTGTTATGCCGTCAGTATTTGGCAAAGTCAACACAAAGACTCAAGTGCAGGAATTTGGTGTCTCGTTTTTTTGCCTGGTTATTTTTGTGGTTCTGTTTTTCTTGTCATCTTTTGAACGGATACTCGGCTTCATAATGTTCTTCGATAGCATCAGTATCCTTTCCGCTGCTGCAGCGATTTTCATTTTGCGTAGAAGAGACAATAAAACTGGTGAATCAGAAATAGGCTTCCGCATCTGGGGTTATCCTTGGCTGCCTGCTATTTTCATTCTTGTCTATGCCAAATACTGACGGCATAACACCATC